>JAISLV010000199.1 GCA_031277075.1 Endomicrobium sp.
TTACGAGCATTATAGGTTTTTAGAGACGCCATTAAGGCAGTCTATAGCTGTTTTTTTCGGTAAATTTTATTATGTTTCCCATCATTTCAACGGCTTTGTCGGGGTATGCTCCTACTGCGGTTTCGGCGGAAAGCATAACGTAGTCGCTTCCGTCTATTATGGCGTTTGCGACGTCTGACACTTCGGCTCTTGTGGGTATGGGGTTTTCAACCATGCTTTCAAGCATTTGGGTGGCGGTAATTACAAATTTTTTGCGCGCTTTACATTTTTTAATAATATATTTTTGCACTACAGGCACTGTGTAGAGAGGTATGGAAATTCCCATATCGCCTCTTGCCACCATAATGCCGTCGCAGGCGTCTAGTATGGTCGGCAAATTTTCAATGCCAAGCCTGTCTTCAATTTTTGAGACCAGCTTTGTTTTTGTGTTTTTCTGTTCTTTTAAAATATCGCGCAGAGGTCTCATATCTTCTTTCGTTCTCACAAAAGAGTTTGCAATAAAGTCCGCGCCGCGTTTTAAGGCAAAAAGCATATCTTGTTTGTCTTTTTCTTCCATTAACGGAAATTTTAAGTTTGCCTGCGGAATGTTGACGCCTTTATGCGTTTTTAAATTGTAATCCATTTGAACTTCGCACAGCAGCTCGTCTTTTTTTGAAACTAAAACTTTGAGCTTAAGGTTTCCGTCGTCAATAAAAATGTCAAGCCCCTTTTTTATATCGGTAAAAGAGCCGCCGTAATCTATGTTGATTTTTTTATCGTCGCCTAAAATTTCTTTATTTGTAAGAATAAGTTTTTGATTTTTTTTAAGCGCCGTTTTGCCGTCTTTAATTTCGCCCACTCTTATTCTATGTCCTTCAAGGTCAGCCAAAATTTTAACGTTTTTGCCGTATTTTTTGTTTAAATTTTTAATTAAAATAAAATCTTTTTCATGTTCTTCATATGAGCCGTGCGAAAAATTCAATCTCGCCGTAGTCATGCCAGAATCCGCCATTTTCTTTAAAAGCGGCAAAGACCTTGTGGCTGGTCCCATAGTGCATATAATTCCTGTTTTAGACACCGTAAACTCCTTTTAAAAAACGCATAGCCGCGTTGACGAAAGCGCAAAATAAAGCTTTTCATTGTAAGCGCGCCTGCTTTGCGTTTAGTTACTTTATTTTTGGCAAATGGGTCAACGCCTCGCATACTTTTTCTTCGGGGTATTCGTAATCAACCATTTTGCCCGATAAATAATTGTCGTAAGCCGATAAATCAAAATGTCCATGCCCGGATAAATTAAACAAAATCGTCTTCGTTTTTCCTTCTTCTTTGGCTTTAAGCGCCTCGTTAATCGCCGCCCGTATAGCGTGCGCGCTTTCGGGCGCGGGCAAAACGCCTTCGGTTCTTGTAAAAGTTATTGCGGCTTCAAAAACTTCGCGCTGCTTTACCGCGACGGGTTCGGCGAGTTTATGTTTTACTAAAGCAGAAACTAAAGGCGACGCTCCGTGATAGCGCAGCCCGCCCGCGTGAATGCCGCCCGGCATAAAAGTGTGTCCTAAAGTGTACATTTTTAATGCGGGAGTAAAACCTGAACTATCGCCGAAATCGTAAGCCAAAACGCCTTTTGAAAGTTTTGGGCAAGCCGAAGGTTCAACGGCTATCGCTCTTAAATTAGTTTTGCCCTGCAGTTTATCCATAATAAAAGGAAACGCGGTTCCTGCAAAATTTGAACCGCCGCCAAGACACGCTATCACTATGTCGGGGTAATCGCCCGCTATTTCAAGCTGTTTTTTTGCTTCAAGCCCTATTATTGTTTGGTGCATTGCCACGTGATTTAAAACGCTTCCCAGCGAATATTTTGCGCCTTTATGCGTTATCACGTCTTCAATAGCTTCTGAAATGGCTATTCCTAAAGAACCTTCGCTGTTTGGGTCTTGCGATAAAACTTTTTTCCCCGTTTCAGTTTGAGTTGAAGGACTTGCAAAAACTTGAGCGCCGTAAGCCTGCATCAAAGATTTTCTGTAAGGTTTTTGTTCAAAAGAAATTTTGACCATATAAACTACGCATTCAAGCCCGAACATTTCGCACGCCATTGAAAGAGCCGAACCCCATTGCCCCGCGCCGGTTTCAGTGGCTATACGTTTAACGCCCGCTTCTTTATTGTAAAACGCCTGCGCCACGGCAGAATTAGATTTGTGGCTTCCCGAAGGGCTTACGCCCTCGTATTTAAAATATATTTTCGCGGGAGTATCTAGGAATTTTTCAAGGTTTGCCGCCCTCACAAGCGGCGAAGGTCTCCAAATTTTATAAACTTCGCGCACAGGCTCTGGAATATCTATCCAACGCTCCGCGCTCATTTCCTGTTTTATTATTTTGTCGCAAAAAATGGCTTTAAAATCGTCGGGCGAGGCGGGTCTGTTTTCCCGCGCGTTATAGGGCGGGTCTAAAGGTTCGGGCAAATCGGCTTGGATATTATACCATTGTTTAGGAATATCTTTTTCGTCTAAAACGATTTTTTTAAAACTCATAAAAGCCCCTTTTTCCAAGAAATTTGAAATTTTCCAGCCCGCAAAACCAAACGCCGTTAATTAAAAAATACAAATACATTATATTCAAAACTAGACGACAAAGTCAAACAAGAAAAGAAAAGCCCGCAAAACAAAGAAGCCGCGCGGTCTCTTGCCTTATTTAAATTTGCAAAAGAATAAAAAAATGAAAAAACTGTCTGTAGGGCGTCCCTAAAAACCCTAATGCCTTAGAGTTTTTCTTAAATCAAAAAAAGCGGCAAAACCGTACTTTCCGCTGTAAAACTTAAAAAACGCAAGCAAAAAAGTTCCGCAAAAATTCTGCTTGACGCGAAAAAATATCGGGTATAGAATATTAAATATTCATTGAAAAATGTTGACTTTTTTGAAATTTATATTATAAAATAAATCAAATTTAACGGCTTGCGCGGAGGCATTTAATGAAGAAACCTGACGTAGTCAAACTTGTATCCGACGTTTCAGGGCTTACTCAGGGCGATTCAAACAAAGCCATAAAGGCTTTGGTGAAAGTTATACAAGACAGCCTCAAAAAAGACGAGGTTATATCTCTTTCCGGTTTGGGTTCTTTCCGAGCTAAAAGCCGCAAGGCTAGACAGGGCAGAAACCCTAAAACCGGCGAAGTGATTCCTGTTCCGCCGGGAAAAAAGGTTTCTTTTAAGCCCACCACCACTCTCAGGAAAATAATTCAATAAGAGCGAAAATATTATGATAAATATAGAACCGTCAAAAAAGTTGGCGCAGCTTCCGCCATACCTTTTTACAAAAATTAATTTGTTAAAAAAAGAGGCTTACGAAAAAAATTTGGACGTCATAGATTTAGGTATGGGAAACCCCGATTTGCCTACTCCTCACCACATTGTTGACAGGCTTTGCGATACCGTAAAACACCACCATAACACGCACAGATACCCGCAGGCAAAAGGTATGCCTAAATACAGAAAAGCCGTAACCGAATGGATGGCAAGGCGTTTCGGCGTTGAACTTGACCCCGAAAACGAAGTGTTGTCGTTAATCGGCTCAAAAGAGGGCATAGCCCATTTGTGTATGGCGTATTTAAATCCCGGCGACTACGTTTTGGTTTGCGACCCCGCTTATCCCGTCCATTTTAACGGCGTCGTTTTGGCGGGCGCAAAAATCCACTCAATGCCCCTCTTAGAAAAAAACGGCTTTCTGCCCGATTTTACAAAAATACCTGAAAAAACAGCTCAAAAAGCGAAAATAATGTTTTTAAATTACCCGAATAATCCTACGGCGGCAGTTGTTGAAGACAATGAATTTTGGAAAGAAGCCGTATATTTTTGTAAAAAATACAATATTTTATTAGTTTCAGATAACGCTTATAGCGAGCTTACTTTTGGGGATTACTGCGCTCCTTCAATTTTTGAATTTCACGGAGCAAAAGACGTAGCTTTAGAGTTTCATTCTTTTTCAAAAACTTTCAATATGGCGGGCTGGCGTTTAGGCTGGGTTTGCGGAGCAAAAAAACTGATTTATCCTTTAGAAAAGTTCAAATCGTTTTTAGATTACGGCGCGCCGACTTTTATGCAGCTTGCGGGCGTGGCGGCTTTGAACGGTTCTCAAGACTGCGTTCGGCAATTGTCGTCCGTATATGAAAGAAGAATGAAAAAAATGGTTCGCGGTTTGCAAAAAATCGGCTGGAACGTTAAAGAGACAAAAGCTACTATGTATATTTGGGCGGGGTTGCCGGACAATCTAAAAAAAGAAGGCGCGCTGTCTGTGGCGGAAAGGCTTATAAAAGAAACGGGCGTTGTGGTTTCGCCCGGAGTGGGTTTTGGCAAATGCGGCGAAGGCTATGTGAGAATGTCGCTTGTAACTCACGATAGACGTTTCCACGACGCGCTGCTTAGAATAAACAAATTCACAAAACAAAGCGCTCAAAATTTGCCGCGCGCAGAAAACAAAAAATAACGGGACAGGGTCAATTGACCTTTGGCGCAAGCCTAAATCAGAGGATAATATGGACAAAAAACACATCAACGTAGGTTTGATAGGATACGGAACTGTCGGAAAAGGCGTAGTTAGAATTTTAGAAGAAAACAAAAAAATCATATTGCGCAAAGTGGGGAAATCTATACGCGTAAAATCAATTTGCGATTTAAACCCTATAGACAGACCGTCTCTTTACGTAAAAAATTTCAGAGATATAATAAAAGACCCTGAAATTGATTTGGTTATAGAGCTTATCGGCGGATACGAACCTGCGCGCTCAATAATTTTAGAGGCTTTACAGGCGGGAAAAAATGTGGTTACGGCAAACAAAGCCGTCCTTGCAAAATATTGGGATCAAATTTTTACTACGGCTCAAAACTGCCAGAAATCCATTTATTACGAAGCGTCCGTAGGCGGAGTAATTCCCGTAGTTCAGGGTTTAAGCGAGGGGCTTGCGTCTGAAGAGATTTTAGAAATTAAGGGAATTTTAAACGGCACTACAAATTTTATTTTAAGCGAGATGACAAAAAACGGCGCGTCTTACGAAGACGCTTTAAAAAGCGCGCAAAAAGCAGGTTTTGCAGAGTCTAACCCGACATTTGACGTTGACGGCATAGATACGGCAAACAAACTTGCAATACTTGCCTCTCTTGCTTGGGGCGGATGGATTAAAGTGAAAAATATTGCCGTAAAAGGCATTGCGGGTTTAAATATAGAAGACGTTTTAATAGCGCAGGATTTCGGCTACGATATAAAACTTATAGGCAGCGCGCAAAAAACTAAAGACGGGCTTGATTTGTCGGTTCAGCCATGCCTTGTAAAACACGACCACGCTTTTGCCACAGTGGAAAACGAATATAACGCGGTAATGATAACGGGCAAAGATTCGGGCGACGTTTTATTTTACGGAAAAGGCGCGGGACAAGGTCCTGCGGCAAGCGCGGTCGTTTCAGATATTATCAATCTTTCAGAATTTATAGTAACAAATACGGCGGGCATTGTCCCCGACGTAATTTACGATATGAAAAAGAAAATTAAAATTTTGCCCGCAGGAAGGAGCAAAGCTCCTTATTATTTGAGGCTTAGCGTTGTAGATAAGCCCGGAGTTCTTTCAAAAATATCTGGTATTTTAGGGAAATATAAAGTTTCTATAGCAAGCCTTGCGCAGCCTGACGTAAGCAATGACGACTATGTAAGAATTATAATAATAACGCACGACACTCACAGAGAAAACCTTGAAAAAGCGTTAAAACAAATAGACGCGACAAAATCCATAATAAAATCCAAAACTGTAAAACTTAAAATTGAGCTGTAATAAAGAATGCGGCTGGGCGGCTGGGCAAAAACAAATGCTAACAGCAACGACAGACCCTGAAACAAGTTCAGGGTGACTGATAAGGCGGGACAAAACGCAGCTATGCAGCTGGGCAGCTAAG
>JAISLV010000030.1 GCA_031277075.1 Endomicrobium sp.
CGGTCAGATTATTGTAATCAAAAAGGGAAATAAACTTGCCGCGCATTGAGAAGCGGCGTTTCGTTTTTGCTTAAAGAAAGCCCTAAAAGTCTTATTTTTTTACCTTTGTGTTTGGAATTGAGAACATTTTCTAATAAAGAGAAAGCCGTATTTAAAAATATCTCAAAATCGCCTGCGCCTGCGGACGTTAATGCGTTTAGAGGCAATGCTAAAGTTTTGCTGTGAGTTATAACTTTGAAATCGGCAAATTTAACTTTTAATGTCGCCGTCCGTCCTTTAAATTTATTGGCGGTTATTCTTTCCCAAGACAATTTTGCAATTTCAAAGAGTTCTTTCTTTAAAATTTCTCTATCGTTTATATCGGCAAAGAAAGTTTTTTCCGCGCCTACAGATTTGCGTTCTCTAAAAGGCTCTACATTTCTATTGTCAACGGCGCGCGCATTTTGATAATAAACGCCGCCCATTTTCCCAAAATGTTTGATTAAATCTATTTCGCTGAACTTTTTTAAATCTTTCCCCGTATAGACGCCTAAACTGCGCATTTTTGCCGCCGTAGCTTTTCCAACTCCCCAAAATTTTTCAATTTGCAAACTTTCAACAAAACTTTCGGCTTTTTCAGGCGTTATTGCAAATAAACCGTTCGGCTTTTTTATGTCGGAAGCAATTTTTGCAAGAAATTTATTTATTGACACGCCCGCCGAAGCGGTAAGACCCGTTTTTTCTTTAATGTCTCGCTTTATCATTTTTGCTATTTTAACGGCGTATTGAATATTTTTTTTATTTGCGCTGACGTCAAGATAAGCCTCGTCTAAAGAAAGAGGCTCTACTAAGTCTGTATATTCAAAGAAAATTTTTCTTATTTGCAAAGAGACTGCTTTGTAGACGTCCATTCGGCTGTTGACAAAAATTAAATGCGGACATTTTTCTAAAGCGGTTTTTGCAGACATTGCCGAACGGACGCCAAAAGCGCGCGCTTCGTAGCTTGCCGCCGCGACAACGCCTCTTTTTGCATTGAACCCTACGGCAAGCGGTTTGCCTCTATATTGAGGATTATCTCTTTGTTCAATAGAGGCGTAAAAAGCGTCCATATCTATGTGAACGATTTTTCTCATAAATTGCCGCGCAAGATTTTTGAATTTTTTTGAAAATTTAACATAAGTTTAAAATATTTTTTACATCTTTGGCAAGTTTTACGGGAAGAGCGCTGTTATAAAGTTTTGCAATGCGGTTTATAAATCTTAAAAAATACTTTTTTGTTTTCATTCTTGCGAGAAACTTGAAATAATATTCTAAATGAATAAAAGTAGTAGTTCCTATATCGTCTATTAAAACAAACCGCCAACCGTCTTTTGATTCTTTTAGTAAAAGATTTTCAGGATTTGAATTTCTGCTCATTATAGAGTTGTTGTAAAGTTTATTGTAAAATTCCACTAAAGCCTTTAATATTTTATCATAATTTTCATACAAAAATTTTTCATCGTTTAAAATTTCGTCTAAACTCCTTGACACTTTGCCGTCGTCGTTTCTCACTGTTTCAAAAACCGCTCCAATCAATTCCCCGTGATATTGCGCGATAAAATCGTAGCTGTGTCCTTTTGCAAATATCTGTTCAAGATACTCAAGTTCTATATAATGTCTTAACCTTTTAGACAGAATTTTTGGGTTTTTTATAATTTTTACGCATAAATCTCCGATGCTGTAGGCTTTTTTGTATCCGCCTTCTCCTAAAAATGACCATTTGCCGTTATCGTGTTTATTTCCCATTATGCCGCGCCCTTTAATTATACTCTCTTATAATTAATGCGGCTTATTATACGCATTTATAATAAGTATGTCAAATTTTTTTATATGGGTCTCTCTAAAAACCTATAATGTTCGTAATTGCCGCAAATTTTGCGGCAGTTCAAAAAAGAAAATACAAGCCGAGTCCTAAGAACAAGGACGGACAAATTTTCTGATGAAGAAATGCCGCAGAGACAATGCTCAAGGCTCGGGCTTGGTTTTTAGAGACGCACAAATGGGAAATTAACGACAAAGGCAAAGGCGAACGGCGAGATTGCGGGTCAAGCCCGCAATGACGGCAAGAGGCAACGACAAAGACAACGATTACGGCGAGGACAAAATTTCTACAAGGGGGCGTGTGATAACCAACAACCTTTTGGCGCAAAGAACGGCGGAGCTTGAACTGCAAAATTTGCTTGTAGGCTTACAAGGGGGTTAATAACAAAATCTTTTAAATCAGGCGGATGCGTCGGGCGGGGTTTTGCGGCTGTTTGCAAAAATTATGGCTATAATCGCTCCTGCGGCAAGAAGATATGGATAATACGCGTATTTCATTATTGAAATCGGCGAAATTCCTGCAAGCGTTGCCGCCATAAGCAATTGCGCGCCGTAAGGTATTGCCCCTTGTATAGCGCACGAAAAAATATCCATAATACTTGCAGAACGCTTTGCAGATATTTTATATTTTACAGCTATTTCTTTGGCAATGGGACCTGCCATTATAAGAGCTATCGTATTGTTTGCCGTGCAAAAATTGCAAAAAGACGTTATTGCGCCGATACTTAATTCGGCTCCTTTGCGCGTTTTTATGCGGCTTGTAAGAGTTTGTATCAGCCAGTTTATTGCCCCGTTAAACTTTATAAGTTCAAACATTCCCCCGGCAAGAAGCGTTATTATTATAAGTTCGCCCATTGAAAGAATGCCGCTTCCCATAGCCGCCGTCCAGCCCCACATATTAAAACTTCCGCACAATATGCCCGTAATCCCCGAAAATAATATTGCGCTTATTAAAACAATTATTACGTCTATTCCAATAATAGCCATAATAAGCACGGCGGAATATGGAAGCATTTTAATCCAATTTATATCTTCAGGCTGATATACGGATAAATATTTGCCGGCGGCGACAGCGTAAAGTATTACAGTTAAAACCGCATATGGCCAAACTATGCGCCAATTTGCGCGGAATTTGTCTTTCATATTGCAGCCTTGCGTTCTTGTGGCGACTATTGTTGTGTCTGAAATTACGGACAAATTATCGCCAAACATCGCTCCGCTTACAACCGCCGCGGCAAGAAGCGTTGAGCTGATGTCAGTTTTTACGGCAATTCCCGCGGCGATAGGCACAAGAGCTACAACAGTTCCAACGGAAGTGCCTACAGATACAGACACTAAACAAGCCGCTATGAAAAGACCGGGGACTATCAAACTTGCGGGTATTATGGAAAGCGTTAAATTTACAGTCGCGTCTACCGCGCCCATATCTTTTGAGGTCTGCGCAAAAGCACCCGCTAAAATGAAAATGAGCGTCATCAGCATAATATTTGAATTTCCCGCGCCGCGGCAAAAAATTTCGGTTCTTTCGGCAGTTGTTCCGCCTTTTACCATAATAAGCGCGGATATAACGCCTACGCAAAATGCGACTGTTATCGGCATTTTATAGAAATCGTTTACGGCTATAGAAACTATTAAATATACCGCCAAAAAAATAAATAAAGGCAGTAATGCCAAAGGGTTAGCTTCTCTTTGAGTTAGCGGACGGGAATGTTTAATCATATTGAAATTTTAGCAAAAAAGTTTTCATATATGCAATAAAGAAATACAGGCGGCAATAATTTAAATTGCTAGTATTTTATGAATTTTTTACAAACGGGCTGAAAAATTTTTACAATTAATACCTGACTTGACCACTTTGGCGACCACACAGATTAGAGTTTTTTACAAGTTTTTGCATTCCAATTAAGCAACTAGGCAGCTACGCAAAGGCAGACCTTGAAAGAGACCCTGAAATAGACCCTGAAACAAGTTCAGGGTGACGCGTTCGCGTCAGTTTTGGGTGACGCTTTGCGTCAGTTTTGGGCGACGCGTTCGCGTCAGTTTTGGGTGACGGCGATGGGGTGCAAAGCCTATCATTGCCG
>JAISLV010000035.1 GCA_031277075.1 Endomicrobium sp.
CATTTGCGGCTTGCGCACGCTCTAAAAATCGCGTCTCTTACTTCTTCGTCGCTTGAAGCCGAAATCGTTACGTCAAGCGTTTCGGGCGGCACAAGGTAGGCTGAAAAAACTGACGGAACGGCAAAAACAAGCAACAATAAAACCGTTAAAATTTTTTTCATTTTAAAATCCTTTGTTTAAAATTATTTTCTTTTCCTTGCTTCAAGGAAAACTTTTCTTACGTTAAGCCTTATTTTTTGTTCTAAAATCGTTACCCAGCGGTTGTAGCCCGTATTTATTTTGTAAGGAAACAATTTATCGTCTTTTGGAGAAAAATTTAAGTTTTTGCTGTCTTTATACGTTATTGTAAAATACGAATTTGAATATTTAATGTCGGCGACAGCCGTATATTCTTTATTGTTAAGCGTCGCCGTAAAAGCTCCGTCGCCGTTTTCGGTTAATTCCCATTTGGGGTCGGTCTCTGCGGCGGCGTTAATAATCGCCGTTTTCATATCGTCAAGCGTAATTACGCTTGAAATAGCCGACGGGAAAGTCCCCTTGCTCTGTTCAACGTCGTATACAGTTTCTAAAACGGCGCTTGTTGCTGCGACGGCAAAAAACAAACTTATTAGGCATACCGCTGCGATTTTTTTCATTTTAATTCTCCTTTTTTAACGATGAAACTATGCTGCGTTTTTTTCGTTTTTATTTTTCAGCTTTTAAATCGGCAATTATGAGCGCTTTCACATATTTTGACATTTTTAAATCGCCCGCTTCAACGGCAAAGTTTGAGGAGCTGACGGATTGAAGCTGAACGTATTTTACGGGCGCGTATTTAGGCCAGTATTTTCCGGGGGGAAGCATTTCTTCAAGCCCTTTTATTGCGAAAGGAACTACATTTGCATTGCATTTTATCGCAATTTCAAAGGCGAGACTGCGAAAACGTCCCGTTTCTTTTTTCCGCGTTCCTTCGGGGAAAATGGAAATATGAAGCCCTTCGTCAAGAACTTTTCGCGCAAGCTCGACAATTTCTTTCGCCGTTTTTCCGTCGGAATTTATGTAGCCCGCTTTTTCTATATATTTGCCGTAGAAAGGAATTTTAAACGGCCATCCTTTTGCTATTCCCACGTGATTTTTTATGCCAAAAGATGAGAAAACGAAAGTGTCGTAAGTGCATGGATGGTTTGCCACAAGGACGGACGGCTCTTTTATCGGTTTGTTTCCTAAAACTTTTTTATTGCCCAAAGACGCAAACCAAATAGCGATTTGTATAATTTTGCCTTGAAAATATATAAAATTGCGCAGCCGGCTTGCTTTAAAATCCGTAAAATAAAAATATGGATAAGCCGCCAATCCGCCTAAAGAAAGCGTCGTCCACGCAGCGCATGCAAAAGGAAAAGCCCACAATGTTTTTAAAAAATCTATCATTTGATTAAACGTTTAGACGCAAACTTATACGCAAGCGGACGTCTAAGCCTCTTTATTTATAAGACCGTCAATGTAATCGTAAAGGTCGTTTAAAGTCATAATTTTTCCAACTTGATAATTTTGTCTCAGCTTAACTTTAAACGCCTGCTCTAAAACTATCACCATATCTACGGCGTCTAGCGAGTCTAAACCTAAATCGGCAAAAAAGTTCGCTTCGGGCTTCATTTTAGACGGGTCAAGCTCAAATTCTTTAATCAGCGCTTCATTGACTGTTTTAATAATTTCTTCTCTTGTCATCTTTATCTCCATGTTGGGCGTCTCTAAAAACCCTAACGCCCGTCTGAGCCTTGCGCCTTGAGAGGCATTGTCTCTGCGACAGGTCTGCATCAGAAAATTTGTCCGTCCTTGCTCTTAGGACGTGCATTTTCTTCTTTGAACTGCCTCAAAATTTGCGGCAATTACGCACATTATAGGTTTTTGCAAGACGCCCAAAGTTATTTTATGCTCCTCTATATCCGTTTTTTTCGGCATGCCCAAGCAAATACAAAAAAGCAAAAGCGGGAATACGCAGAAGTTTTTTTCCGTTTGAAAACTCAATAACGCCGTAATCATCGGCGCGCTTTGTAATTACAAAAGCCGCGCTTGCATTCGGCGCGAATTTCATTATTTCGTCATTACTATTTATTGCAGCGTCTTCCCTATATTTTACCTCTATCAAAATATTTTTAATAGAGGGATAATCTACGACAATGTCTATTTCTTTATCTTTGCCGCCCGCGCGCCAATAACCTACTTTTGCCGCTTTTTGATAATAAAAAGAAAAAATATGCTTATACGCCGCCGTTTCAACCATTTTCCCCATTTCAGCCGGGTTTGTTATAAGGTCTTCGTCCATCAAAACGGAATTTCTAATAGCGGCGTCCGCAATATAAATTTTCGGGCGGGCTTTAAGAATTTTTTTGCCCGACATTTCTACAGGATAGCTTACGTAAATAAGATTTGCGCTTTCCAAATATTTTATATAATTTTCAACCGTAGGTCTTGAAACTCCGTTCAGCTCTTTAGATATAGTTTCAACAGAAACAATGTTTGAAGAGACATTGCAGAGATACAAAAAAATTCTTTCAAGTTCAATTGAATTTCTAATTTTATACAAAGACGGCAAATCGCGTTTTAACACTTTATCCACAACGTCTTCTCTTGTTATTTGCGCCGCAAGAATATCGTTTTCAGACAATGCCATTTCAGGGAATCCGCCGACTTGCAAATATCGGATAAAATGGTTTTGAACAGCGGATAATTTCAACATAATACTAGATATTTCTTGTTTTTGTAAATTGCAAAGAGACGACGGTTTTATATCGCTTGCAAGCTCTATATCGTCTAGTCCTATAAGTTTGCAATATTCATAAAAAGATAAAGTCGGTATTTGTATTACGCTCCAGCGCCCGACGCCGCTTTCAGAATCTGCTTTAACAAGCGCAGGGCTTGCCGACCCTGTGGCGACTATGCTTATCTCTTGGTTCATATCGTATATAGTTTTTAACCAAGAATCCCAGTTTGAAGCGTATTGTATTTCGTCAAAAAAATAATAAGCGTCTTTCCCCGCAAAAATATTTGAATGATAACAGTCTAAAATTTCGTCAAAGCCGCTTAACTTTAAAATAGGATGATCTAAAGAAATATAAATTATTTTTTGAGGCGCAACCCCGCGGTTTAAGAGAGTTTCTATCAATTGATATTGTATTGTTGTTTTTCCTACTCTGCGCGCTCCGCTTAAAATAAGCGCTCTTCGCAAATTAGTTTGGTCAAGACGTTTTAAGGTTTCATAATAAGACAAACGCTTATATGTCTTTGCAAAACCCTTATAAATGGCGCCTGTTTTCCACCAAGGATTAAAAGCGTTTAATACTTTTAATATATTTTCTTTTGAAATAATAGACATCTTATAATCCCCTTTTGAACGGCTTTCGCCGCTCTCAACAGCGCAATCGCAAAATATATGTATGTTTTCTGTTTGCAATCGCAGCTTTTGAAAGTATTATAAGTGTTTTTTACATTTTTATCAACAAAAATTATAAGTATAGTTTAAATATTTTGTAATAAAAATGTATTTTTGCGGCATTTCAAAAACATTATATGCTTTTAAAGAGGCTTTGTCGTCAATTTTCGTTTTGCTCGTATTTTTTAACTATTAGCGAACAATTTGTTCCGCCTAGCGCAAAACTGTTTTTCATAAAGATATTTACGTTTAAATCCTGCGCGGCGGTTATATGGTTTATTCCTGCGCATTCGGGGTCTATGTTTTCTAAATTTAAAGTGGCGGCAAATTTTGAACGATTTGCCATATCAAGCGTCGCTATAAGCTCTAATGCGCCGCTTGCCGCCATAGTATGCCCGATATGTCCTTTTAAACTGTTGACGGGAACTTTGCCGCCGAAAACTTGAGCGATAGCTTTGCTTTCTTCAATATCGCCCGCAAGCGTGCTTGTGGCGTGGGCGTTAATTAAATCTATATCGGACGGTTCAAGTTCCGCGCTTTTTAAAGCTAACTTCATACATTGGCTTATTGACTCTTTTGACGGGTGGCTTATGCTTTTTGTTTCGGTGTTTGTGCCGAAACCCAAAATTTCTCCGTAAATTTTTGCGCCTCTTTCAAGCGCGCTGTCTAAAGTTTCTATAAAAAGCATTCCGCAGCCTTCGCCGCAGACTATGCCGCACCTTTGCGCGTCAAAAGGGCGCGACGCTTTTGCGGGATATTCGTTAAACTGATTGCTTGCGGCGTTCATAATTGAAAAACAAGCGGTCATTATCGGGTGATATTCGTCAGTCCCGCCGCATATCGCCTGATTTGTAAAACCGCTGATAATTGACTGATATGCAAGCCCTACATTAATAAGTCCCGTAGCGCAAGCGGTGCAAGCGCCAAAACCCGGTCCTTTTATATCAAAACTCTGGGCTATGTTTGCCAAAGGGGAATGGTTCATCACTTGAAAAACTACGGAAGTTTTTATTGTGTCAAATTCTTTCCTTTTATATTTCTCAACAAAGTCTATCCAAGTTTCCATCGCGCTTATGGTTGAACCTAAATAAAGAGAAACGCCTTCTGGAGCTTTTTGATAACCCGCGCAGTTTAAAGATTCTTGAACGGCGGAATATGCGTATAAAGACATTTTTGACATTGAACGCCTCAGCTGTCTTGGGATATAAGAAAAATCTATCGGCGCGACGCTTGAAGAAACGCGGCTTGAAATATCGGCTATATCGGCAAGTTCTTGGTTAAATTTTACGCTTGATACGCCCGAAAGCATATTGTCGGCTAAAAGCCGCGCGCCTACTCCGTAAGGCGACACCGCTCCAAACCCCGAAATAACAACCTTTCTTTTGCTCACTCTGACCCCTCCGCAAAAATTAAGTAAGAATAAATACGGCGACAGCTAACGCCTAAAACATTAAAAGCGTCTGCCGCTTATCTTTCCAGCATTTTATCTAATAAAAACGCCGACGTCATCGCGCCTATTAATCCGGGAGCCACCACGGCTTGACCTACGGCGTAAAGTCCGGAAATTTTAGTTATAGGCAGCATTCCTGCAAAATTTACGTCGTGCATAATCCCGTAGCTGCCGTAATAATTGACGTATCTTTTAAACGTAGCGGGCGTCGCCGAGTCTACGTATTTAATATTTTTTGCAAGTTTAGGATATAAAGTTTCAATTTTCTTTTTTATTTCAGCCGTTATCAATTCTTTTTTAGCGTCGTAATCTTTTTGAGAAACGTTCCAAGATTTTTCAGAAGAATCAACTGACAAAACCGCGCATACCGATATAGGACTTTGCGCTTTGGCGTTTTGCGGAGTAAAATTTATATACATAAAATCTTTATGATTATTTGCGAAATCCTGCGCTTTTACAAAAGCCGTATTGTTTACGCCTTCGTCCTCAACGGGCTTGTCAAGCAATCCGTAAAGAATAAAAAAACCGTCCGTCTCCCGCATATTAAACATACGTTCGCGATTTTTATTTCTGTAAGTTTCATTTGGAGCGATTTTTACAAACTCTTTAGGGTGAATTGAAGAAACGCAAATATCGCAGGAATAATAAGAACCGTCTTCAAAAATTACCGTTTTCAGCCCGGTTTTTTCCGCTTCTATTTTAACGGCTTTTTTGTTTGTAAAAAGTTCAACGCCGTTATCTAAAAGCGCTTTTTTAAAAGCGTCTATAAGAACGGAAACGCCTCCTTCTATTTTCCATACGCTTTCAATCATAATCGCGCTGCAGCAGCAATGCAGAAAAAAAGAAATTTTATCGGGCGGAGTGCCGTAAAGAAGCGATGAAAAAGAAAGAATAGATTTCAGCTCTTCGTCTTTAAAACAATTGTTTAGAACGTCGGCAAGCGTCGTCTTATCCGATATAAAATTGAAAAACTCTTCGTTCTTAAAACTTTTTTTGTGAAAATTTAAAAACGGGACGCCGTCTATAGTTTTTTGCGTTAAATCCAAATATTTTTTTACGCCTTCCGTTTCTTTGGGGAAATATCGGCAAAGCCTTTGCTCTACATTTTCTCTGATAAACGGCATTTTAAAATTTCTGCCGGAAGTTAAAAGGCGCATATTGTCGTAGCCGTCTTGACGGCAAAGCTCAACGGGAACAGAAAGCCCCAGTTGTTTAAACATAAACCCGCCGACTTCGTTTTTTCCCAATGCGCCCGAATAATGAAATCCTGTGTCAAAATGAACGCCCTGCCTGTCAAAACCCGCAAGCAAAGGCGCAATCAGCGGGGCTTGTTCAAATATTGCGACTTTTTTGCCTTTTTTCCCAAGTAACAAAGCCGACGTTAAACCCGATATTCCGCTTCCAAGCACAATCGCGTCGTATTTCATACTTCTCCTAAAATAGTAAAGCGGCGTCTCTAAAAAACCTAAAATATACGCCCGTCGCAGTTTTTATTTCCAATTTTATAATTTTTAAATTATCTTTCCCGTCTGTCAAAATTTTTGCGTTTCTCTTTGCAAACGTTTGCCCCGCAAATAATTTGCTTTGCGGACGTCTTAAAAAATTCCGCCGTTGACTTGGAAAACCTGTCCCGTTATATAACCCGCTTTTTCAGAAGCCAAAAACGCCGTTATTTCAGCTATATCTTCAGGTTTGCCCGCTTTGCCAAGCGGTATATTTTTTACAATCTGTTCCATCGGCAGCCCTTCAAGCATTTCCGTCTCTATATACCCCGGCGACACGGCGTTCACTAAAACGTTTCTTTTTGCGACTTCAAACGCCAAAGAACGCGTCGCGCCGACAAGTCCCGCTTTTGCCGCAGAATAATTCCCCTGTCCCGGCGCGCCGTGATGGGCGGCTGCAGAAGCTATATTTATAATGCGCCCCTGTCTGTTTCTTAACATAAAAGGCAAAACTGTTTTTGTGACGTTAAAATATCCGTCAAGCGTAACGGAAATAACGTCTTTCCATTCTTCTTGTTTCATCCAAACAAGAAGCGTGTCTCTGCGAAATCCCGCGTTATTTATAACGGCAAAAGGCGTTTGTTTCTCAAGCAAAGGAGACAAAGCTTTTTCCGTTTCCGCATAATTTGCAACGTCAAATTTCAAAAGGAGACAAACCGCGCCCAAACTCTCTATTTCAGCTTTCACTTTGTTTGCCTGTTCGTCGTTTGAACGGTAATTAAGCCAAATGTCAAAACCGTCGCGGGCGAGCGTTTTTGCGATAGCCGCGCCTATGCCTCTGCTGGCTCCCGTAACAAGCGCAATTTTATTTTCTTGCATAAAAGGTATCCTGTTTTTTTATATAGGGCAGAACAATTCTAGCAAATTAATTATTATAAGAAAATACCGATTATAAAGTTAAATTGAGGAAGTAACCGTATAATCTGAAACGAGTTCGCTCTGACTTCTAAAGGCGTCGGCTTGGCGGCGGGAGGCGGACGAGGCGGCTGTAAGATACTAAAAAGGCGGGGAACGGCGTTTATGCGCGGCGTTTGTCTATGCCGCTTTTAGTATTTTGTCGGCGTTGTTTAGGTTTAAGACGTCTTTTTTGAATATTTTTAGCTTTTTGGAATTGTTATGTATTTTGTATGGAATTTGCGCTAAGAAATATATGGCGAATGAAACTGCCGTAGAACCCAGTATTATTTTTCCTAAAATGCTTGCGTCGGAACTCTCGCCGCCGGCTTTTGCTATAACCACGCTAAATACCGCCGACAATGTGGCGTCAAAAATAAGTTTGAACAAATAAAATAATTCTATGCGTTTTTCGGAAATATTTTGCGCAGAATACGAGGATTCTACCGTCATTGACAGCGCTTGAAACACTTCTATAAGAATAAAGAACGCAATAAACGCTATCGGATTATTTGTTAAAACAAAAATTAACATTAACCCTATAAGAACAGCCCAATATAAATTGCGCGGCTTTTCATTTTTGACAATGTCAAGAATTTTTCCTTTGCTTGCTATATTGTTGACAAAACTCTGTATTGCGCTTGCTAAGAAAAATATTACCGCTATCGCTGGAACGGCAAAACCTATATCCGTCAACAGGGGCTGTATCTCGACAGGCACCACAGCCGTCATCAGTATTTCAAGAAGAGTGGTTGAGATAAATATTTGAAACAGCTTTTTATTTTTAAATATTTCTTTTAAATCCAAGTATGCGCTCTTTATTTTTTCTTTTAAATTAAATTTGTTCCTTACCGATTCCAATATCTGTTTTGCGCGCTCTAATGTCGCGGAATTTTTAAAAACGTAGACAAACATAGTTGAAAGCAAAGCTGTGGACGCTATAATTACTCCGCCTTGCCCTATTATCGCGGCAAGCGCGCCGCCCGCAAGTATTCCGACGCCTATTCCAATCCACACTAAACTTCTGCTTTTTGCGCTTACTTGTTCGGCTTTGTCTAGTTTGTCTATGGCGTTAAGCGACGATTGCATAAACGGAGTAAACAGCGTATTGACGCCGCCTTGAGCAAAAATAGGCATTATTAAATATAGAAAAACGAATATCCAAGACCCGCCGCTGAAATACAGCAAAGAGCTTCCGAGTATCTGCAAAAATAAGAACGCAATTATGGTATTTCGCTGTCCTATTTTTGAACTGAAATATTTTGCGATAAAAGAACTGGAAATATAGACGGGCGCGCATAAAGCTATTGATAAATTTACAAGGCTTAACGGGTGTCCTGCGCTCGTTATATATAAAGCCCAGAATGAATTGAAAAGGTCTAAACTTGAAATTAAAAGTATGAACGGAAGAATTTTAATATTTCCCTGCGCGGATAATGCGTTTTTGTATTTTTTGAAATTTTCAACGGGTTTTGAAGATATTATATTTACGGAATTTTTGCTTTCGGAAATAAAATCGTTATATTCGTCTTCGGGCGACGTTTTTATAAAGATTTCCAGCAAAACTCCGTTGACTTTTTCATGCAAAAGTTCTTTTAAAATTTCGTAAGTCCTTGCGTCTAGAGCAACGGCTTCAAGATTTGGCAAAATATTAAGCTCGGACAATAAAGTATCCGCGTTTGTTCTATAGCCTATATCAAATATAAAAGCGGTTTTAGGGAATTTTTCGCCATATCGTTTAATAAAGTCCGCGTTAGAACTCATAATGGAAATTTTTGCGCTGTATTTTGATATAAGATTAAAAAAATCCGTAAAATCGTCGGAAGCGTTTTGATATAATTCGTCCGCGTTAAAGATTATTTTAGTTTTAGAATTTTTAGCCGCAATTTCTAAAACTTGCCGCGCAGGAATCAGCGAGCCGTTTAATAAAACGTAAATTTCCGAATCTAAAGACTTTATTTGAAATTCAAAATTATTGACGCCGTTTTTCCTTAAATCTTTGATTTTTAAAGCGAAATCTTCAGAAGAATCCGCGCCCGAGTTGAAAAAATCAGAGCCTGCGTATACTTTTGCGGCGTTAACTCTTAAAGGTATAAAACTGAAAGAACTTAAAAAAGATTTTTTCTTTTTAGAAACTGTTTTGCCGCTGTCTGAGTCCGTATCGGCGGTTTCGTATAGTTTATAATGTTTTTCAATTAAGGCTTGAATATAGGCTTTTGCGGCGGCATAACCGCCAATGCCGTCTTGCGAAATTTCAATGTATTTTAAGACGGGGCTGTCGTCGGATAGTCCTGCGGCTTTTAAAGCGGCTTTCATGCCTGCGAAATCTTGTATTTCAAAGTTTTCGGCTGCTCCGTAAGGCGCAAGAGCGCCGGCGTTTTGAAGTTTTCCGTAGACAAAATCAGATTTTCTCGCTATTTCAAGCGCGGCGTAATAAATTTTTAAATATCTGTTCTCTTTTAAATTTTTGACGTCGGACGCGTCTTTTGACACTCCCGCGGTATTGTTTAAAAACGCCGTCGATACGACGTCTTGCGACGCAGCCAGCTCGTCTCCGACGCGTATAGAGTTTATCGCTACCGCCGCTTCGTCTAAATTTTCTAAAGCGGCTGAAATTGTTTGAGCGTTTGCGTTTTTTGATATTTTTATTGACGGGACGATTTTTGCGTCTTTAAGGTTTTTTTTGCGAGTTATCGCGGTTTTTGCGTCGGTTTCAATAAAATTTTCAGATGCGTTTGGATATATCGCTGAAATTTTGCCTACAAGTTTGATTGCGTTTTCAAAATCTTTACTTTTTACTCCCTCAATATACACGCCGTCAAAACCTATTTCGTATACGTCGCGCAACAATGCTTCGGAAACGTCCGCCAAATTTAAAACAAGTATTTTTTTTACGCCCTCAGAGCTTAGCAAGTTCTCCATTTTTAATATATCGTCGGATATTTCGGCGGAAACTTCAGGCGCGCTTTTGCGCCGCAGAGCGCGGACAACAGCCGCCGCGTTTTTACTTTTAATTCTTATTGCCGACGCGTTTCTTGCGATCTCTGAAGCGACGAATTTTTCAGTCTTGTTTTTATCAAGCGCTATTTTTGACTTATCTAAGTCAATAGCGCGGGCGTATTTGTACGCTTTAATTGATTTTTGTTTAAAACGTTCTTTAACGGCTGCGATTTCGCCTAAAAGATTTCCTACGCCGATAGACAAACCCTGCGCGTCAAAATATTTGCCGAATTTTCCGTTTGGAATTTCAAGGAACGACTCGGAAGACGAACTTTCATCAGGGACGCCGCCGTCGTAAAAAATCGCGCCCGTCCCGCTTACCCCGAGTATATGCTGCATATACTTGACATTATTTTCTATGTTTGAGGCAAAATATCTATGCGACATTGAATACGCTTTATCTTTAAGAGCGGTCTGAACTTCTGTAGGCAGCCTGTCGTAGCCGTCTTTATATTGCGCCGATACGCCGATAACCGCCGCTTTTATTGAAATTGTTTTTTCAAAAATTGACGCGTCTTTTGGAACATAATGCTCTATTTTAAACTCGTATATCGCGCCGTTATATTCAACGGGAACTACGACGTTTGGCGCAAGCGGGCTTAGCTTCTTATAATTTTTAGGTCTGCTCTCGACTCTTTGTATCAACGCCGCTTTTAAACCTTTAGAAATAAGCGCGTTTGCAGCCGCGTAATTATTTCCTATAAACAATACAAGCTGCGACAATATCGCGGATTTATTTCCCGTTTGCGGACTTACGTTTTCTTCAACCCATCTGAGCGCGTCTTCGTCAATATTTACGGCGTCAAAAACTTTTCTTACCGAAAAAGAACTTTGCGGCAATTTTATTATATTGTCGATATTTGGCTCAATTCCTCTTGCTTTAAGAAGTTCTTTTGTCTGCAAAAGCCAAAGCTCGTTTTCGGCTACGCTTTTTATAACTTTTACGGGAATTTTGATATTTTCAGGCAATGCGGACGCGTCTATAGATTGCGCGTTTAATCTTTCTATAACCGTCTGTATTTCTTCTATAGGCATTGAAAGCGTAGCCGCGCTCACCGTTAAGCGGTTTTGTTGAAGCAAATCCACTTTACTTTGAAAATTTACGCCGTCTTTTTTAAATATGCGCCGTATAATTTCAATCGGGGAAAAAATAGAAATTTCTTCCGCGCCGGCGTTTTGATTTTGGGATTTTAGCTTTTTAGCTTCCTTTTTTCTTTTTTGCGGCTCGTAGACGGGCTTTATAAATTCTTTTGCGTTTCCGTCGTAAATATAGGTAATGCGTTTTAAGACGGTGTCAAGTTTTAAAATAGCCGAGCCGTTTTCATCTTCTTCTATCGCCGCGCTTTTAACGCCCGCGGCTTTGCTTATCTGTTTTTCTAAAATTTTATTTACGTCTTTAACGGATTTTACCGCAGACGCCAACACCGTCGCTTTTATCTCTTCGGGGTTTAAAGACAGAGGCAGAACCGCCAAAGCGTTAAATAAAATTTTGCTTTGTTCTTTAGCTATCCTATGATAGCCGCTTTTCCAAAGCCCTGCGTCGTCTGAAACGTTTGGCGTTATTACTATGTTTGAAATCCCTCTTTTTCTAAATTCGTCGGACAACGCCTTAGTGTGAAACCCGCCCGTTATTACGGCGTAAATTTTCTTTGCGCCCGCAAGCGACGCTATCGCGTTTTCTTCTTCGCTTTTGTCAAAAGACGCGTTTAGAATTTTTTGCGTTTTATTTAAATCTTCAATATTGTTTAAAAAATGTTCGTTTCTGCGTTCGTTTATTTTATAAAACTCGTCGGCTGCGGTTTCGTATTTTTCAAGCTCTAAAAGCCTTTCATTGCCG
>JAISLV010000209.1 GCA_031277075.1 Endomicrobium sp.
ACAATAGACCGTCAATATAAAAAAGCAAATTATGCGCTTCCAAAAATTGTGTTTTGGAATTTGGCTGACAGAAGCGGAAATATTCCAGTATCGTTTAATAAAAACGGCGTTGCTTTAGTATCGGGGTTTAGTCCTGCAATAATGAAAGCTGTTTTAAAAAACGATGAAACTTTTAATCCGTATTCTATAATGCTTTCCGCTGTTGACAACGAAAGATATAGATTAAATGACAATTGAAAATAGTAAAGGCTTGTTACAGCAAATAATACAATCTATATTGAAAATGGATTTGGGTTAATCCCAAAACAAGCCTGAAAAAACAAAGGGACATTCCAGCAAAAAGTTTAATTCAATAGCTTACTAAAAAGCACATGCATTATAAGCATGAGAGTGATGATTTGAAATAATCATCTTGGACCTTTAGGCGGGTTAAAGCCGATGTCCCTGAAAAAAGTTCTGTAACTACAGCGCGCATATTAGAATACATTTGGAGATTTATACAAAATGCTTAAAATAATAGTAGCAGGTTCAAGAACAGTTTTAGATGAGAAAAAAGTCTTTTTAGAACTTGATAAACTGCGCAGCCGTATCGGCGATTTTACAGTTATATCAGGGCTTGCAAAAGGCGTTGATACTTTAGGCAAATTATGGGCTATCAAAAACAAATTGCCTGTGGAAGAATATCCTGCTAAATGGACAAAATACAGAAATAGCGCAGGCATAATAAGAAACAAAGAAATGGCAAAAATAGCCGACGGACTTATTGCATTTTGGGACGGGCAAAGCAAAGGAACAAAAAGTATGATAGACCTAATGCAAAAGCGAGGCGGACTTGTAGAAATTATTATGTGCGAAAAAACACATTAACTAAAAAAAGGACATTACAGCAAAAACTATTAAAGACTCCAACTTGCGCGGAGCGCGAGTTTCTTCATTTCAATCGTTATTATTACGCTCCTTTTGGGTTGACGAAATGCGTGGTTTGATAGAAGCCTATTTAAATTCTATTATGTCCTTGTAAAAATTTGCGGGATAGTGGAATGGTTCCATGTTAGCCTCATAAGCTAAAGAAGCCGGTTCAAATCCGGCTCCCGCTAAAAGGAATAAAAATGAAATATATAGAAACTGAAGGGCTTGCAATAAAATCTTGGTGTGCAAATTTAGACGAAAATTCAGAAAAACAGGCGTTAAATCTTGCAAAATTACCGTTTGCGTTTCATCATATCGCACTAATGCCCGACGCTCATAGCGGCTATGGGATGCCTATTGGAGGAGTATTGGCTTGTAAAGACGCGATAATTCCAAACGCCGTAGGGGTGGACATCGGCTGCGGTATGCATGCTGTCAAAAGCAATCTTATGGAAATAGACGTTGAAATTTTAAAAAATATTCTCTCTAAAATTAGAAATTTAATTCCCGTAGGGTTTGAACACAAAAAAACGCCTTTAGAAATTTTGCCGCTTGACGAATGGAAAGAGAAGACAAAAACGGATTTAACGGTTGTTTCGCGGCAATACTATGCGGCGACTTTTCAGGCAGGAACGCTTGGCGGCGGAAACCATTTTATAGAAATTCAGAGAGGTTCAGACGGACATATTTGGTTTATGATACACAGCGGCAGCAGAAATTTAGGCAAACAAGTTGCAGATTATTACAATAGTCAGGCAAAATATCAAAACGCTTTATATTTTTCGTCCGTGCCTAAAGAAGCGGACTTAGCGTTTATTCCCATTAAAACGCCTTTATTTAAAGAATATCTTGCTGAAATGAATTTTTGCGTTGAGTTTGCTCTTTTTAACAGAACGACTATGGCAAATGTAATTAAAGATATTTTTTTAGAAGAAAACCGTCTTTGCGATTTTGAGTTTGAACTTGATATAGCCCACAACTATTGTAAAAACGAAGAACATTTCAATGAAAATGTATGGGTTCACAGAAAAGGCGCGACGTCTGCAAAAGAGGGACAGCTTGGAATTATTCCGGGTTCGCAAGGGACAAAATCTTATATAGTCAAAGGGCTTGGAAACAAAGAGAGCTTTAATTCTTGCTCGCACGGAGCGGGCAGAAGAATGGGCAGAAAGCAAGCTATAAGAGAGCTAAATTTAGAAGAAGAAATTCAAAGGCTGGATTCTAAAAATATTTTGCACGCGATAAGAGGCAGGCAAGATTTAGAAGAAGCGCCAAGCGCCTATAAAAACATAGAAGACGTTATGAACGCGCAAAAAGATTTGGTAGAAATTCAAGTTGAATTAAGCCCTCTTGCTGTGATGAAAGGGTAAAGGCGCAGCTCAAAGAGGTTAAAGCAAGCAATCGTAAAATTTTATTGTTGATAAAATCTGTAGATTGTCTATGAAAACTTAAAGGGACATTACAGCAAAAAAGAAAAATAAGCCGGGTAAAATTGCATGTTTGCGCAATTTTACAACGACCTAAAGTCACCGGCCTTGCGACGCGCAAACTATCAGTATGTCACGGCTCATAGATTGCCGATGAAATCTATATGTTCCTGAAAACAAAAAAAGGAGACCATCTATATGAATTTAGAGCTTGACATTGTAGATGTAAAAGACTTAAAAAATGTAGTAGTTAGCGTCAAAAAAGGAAGAAATTTGATATGGAAAAAGGACGCTCAAGCTATAGACAGTACAAATAAAGCTATAAATAACGAGATAGCTTTATTGACTAAAGAAGCTGAGAAAGTTATTAAGAAAGCAGAGAAAGACAATAAATCTAATGAGAAACTGCGAATGATTTTGACGCTTTCTTAAGAGTGTCTCTAAAAACCTATAATGCTTGTAATTGCCGTGAATTTTGAGGCAGTTCAAAGAAGAAAATGCAAGCCGCGTCCTAATGGGTGTCTCTAAAAACCTATAATGCTCGTAATTACCGTGAATTTTGCGGCAGTTCAAAGAAGAAAATGAAGGACGTCCTAAGAGCAAGGACGGACAAATTTTCTGATGTAGAAATGCCGCAAAAGGTACGGCAAGGACGGGCGTTAGGTTTTTTAGAGACGCTCTTAAAGCTCTAAAACAATATTACAATTGCGGCAAAAACAGCGGCATTATCAGTTAAACAGGCTTGTTTTTTGTTCGTTCAAAACCGATGTCTAAATTAAAAGATAAGAGAACTATGAAACAAAAATTTTTTGTTAATTTTAAAGTTGCTAAACGTCGCGTTTTATTTGTTATTGGCTCAAAAACAAATAAATCTATAACTATTAAACACAAGAAAATAATTTGTAATCGGTCAATAAGCGCATTAGAAAACATAATAGACGGAGAAAAAACATATATAAACGTTTATCCTCTTAACGCCGATTCAATTGTATTTTTTGTCGAAAATTTATCTAAAACTAAAGTTAGATTTTGCATATACGCTTCTAAAGAGCAAGAAAAATTTTCTAAAAAATACCGCATAAAGACAAATAAAATATTGTTTATCGCTGATGTTGATAAATACAATTTCATTAACGAGTGGTATAAAGAGTTATCGTCTTTTTGCGCAAAGAAAAAATATTCCTCTAATAGC
>JAISLV010000017.1 GCA_031277075.1 Endomicrobium sp.
TTACAAAGAATACAGTTCCGGCAATTACTTTTACAAAAATACGGCAAATATCAATTATACGGCGGCTAAAGATTTTAGGTTCGGCAGGCGGTTTACGTTAAAACCCTCTCTGTCTTTAATTGAAGAATACAACGATAAAGACAATTACGAAAATATAATAAATACTTTTAATACTAAATATAGGGCTTCGGTCAATTCAAGGCTGCGGGTAAATAAGTGGATGGACTGGAATATAAATTATTCGGCAACCGCAAGAGCCGCGCAAAATTCTATTTTAATAGACAATAAAGCAAACGATTACGGCATAGAATCAAATTACGCGTCGTTCACTAATTATATGTATGTGGGCGATAGAACCACAGTGAGAAATTTTTTGTCTTATAATTTTGTAAATAACAGAACTGTTCCTCTAAAATCAAGCGAACGCCTGTCTCCTTTAAGCACTGAAATAATTTATACGCCGAAATATTATATTACCGTATATTTAAAACAAGGGCAGCTTTTAAACCCTTTTAGGTTTCAGTCGGCGCAGCTTGACGTAAAAATAGGGGAACTTGAAAAAGCCTATTTTAATTTCGGCGCGTTTTACCAATATTACGACGAAAAAACAAATCCGTCTATGTCTTACCGTTCAAAAGAAATAGACAACACTTTGGGATTTGGGTTTTGGCTTACGCCGAAATGGCGTTTAGATTACACTTTGCGTTTAACTTCGCGCACAGATAAACTTTATACCAGAATGAACGACCACGAGTTTAAGATTTACAGGGATTTGCACTGCTACAATTTAGGTTTAACTTGGCGTATCAGAGGCATTTATCACGAAGTGTTTTTTAAATTTGACCTAAAAACAAATATGCCCTTTAACCGCGCAAACCAAGACAAGCAAAACGCGCAAGAAGCTGTTTTTTATCCGTGGCGATAAATTTGCGGCAGGGATGGCGTTTGGCAGAGGCAAAGACAAACGGCAGACCCTGAAACAAGTTCAGGGTGACATACTATTGACGACAGATGACAGCATTATAGATTTTTATAGACACCCATATAGGCTTGCAGATAAAAATACTGAGTTTTCTTCAAGTTAAGAGAAAAAAACTATAAATTTTGTATAATAGTAAAAAACTAAGTCTTTTCCACTCAAAAAACTTTTGAAAGCGCGGTTCTGTTTTTGCCGCAAAATTCTATCTTAAGGAAATAAAATGAGCATTAGGTTTGTTACGGCGGGCGAATCGCATGGAAGAAGCGTTATCGCAATAATTGAAGGGATACCCGCAGGTTTGAACGTCAATTCCGAAGATATTGACGTTGAGCTTGCAAGAAGGCAAAAGGGTTTTGGGCGCGGCGCAAGAATGCGCATAGAAACGGATTACGTAAAGGTTCTTTCAGGGCTGCGGCATGCGCGCGCGCTTGGTTCCCCTATAGCGGTTTATATCGCCAATAAAGATTGGGAAAACTGGACTAATGTGATGTCTCCGATTTCGGTTGATATTGACGGTAAAATTCTTACTAAACCGCGTCCGGGACATGCCGATTTGGCGGGGCTGATGAAATACGGCGTAAAAGATTTTAGAGATATTTTAGAGAGAGCGTCCGCAAGAGAAACTGCGGCAAGGGTGGCGGCGGGCGCGGTTTGTAAAGAGCTGTTAAAAGAGTTCGGCGTTAGAATAACTTCTTACACGGTTCAAATAGGAAAAATTACGGCTGATTTAAAAAATGTCCCCAAAGAAAAAATTTGGTATAATGCCGAAATGTCATATGTGCGCTGCCCCGACGCTAAAGCAAGCAAAAAGATGATAGCGCTTATTAAGAAAATAAGCGCAAAAGGCGATACGCTTGGAGGAAAATTTGTAGTTAAGGCGGACAATGTTCCGCCCGGTCTTGGAAGCCATACGCAGTGGGATTTAAAACTTGACGGACGCTTGTCGCAAAGTCTTATGTCTATTCAGGCGATAAAATCCGTAGAATTCGGGCTTGGAGCAAAAGCCGCCGGCGTGGCGGGGTCTGAAGCGCACGATGAAATTTATTATAATTCAAAAAAAGGGTTTTACAGAAATACAAACAGAGCGGGCGGCATAGAAGGCGGAATGTCTAACGGCGAAGAAATTTTTATAACTTGCGCGATGAAACCTATACCTTCTCTTGCAAAACCTCTTCACTCGGTAGATTTGATTACGAAGAAAGCGGAAAAAGCCGAAGCCGTCCGAAGCGATATTTGCGCTGTTCCCGCGGCGGGAGTTGTAGCCGAAGCCGCCGTAGCTTTTGAACTTGCAAGAGCTTTTAAAGAAAAGTTCGGAGGCGATTCAATAGAAGATATGAAAAGAAGTTATGAGGCTTATATGGAAAGGGTTAGGAGTTTGTAATGTAAGGGAGCTGCGGCAAGAAAAGACGCGGCTGGGCGGCTAAGCTAGGCGACAAAGACAAACGGCAGATTCTGAAACGAGTTCAGAATGACGGACTACGGCTGACGGTAATAATGGCAACGGCAGGCGGCGGACATTTGTTTTAGGGTTTGTTGTTTTTAGAAACTTACAAAAAAGGTTTTTATGAATATAGTTTTTACGGGATTTATGGGAAGCGGCAAGACTGTTGCGGGAAACGCGCTTTCCGTAAAATTGGGCAGAAGATTTTTAGACACAGACGCTATGATTGAAGCCGAAACCGCGATTTCCATAAAAGAGTTTTTTAAAAAATTCGGCGAAGCGGAATTTAGAAAAATAGAAAGTAAGATTATCAAAAAAGCGGCGCGCTATAAAGACGTAGTAATTTCTTGCGGCGGCGGAGCGGTTTTAAATCCGTCAAATATCAAAGTTTTAAGAAAAAAAGGGATAATAATAAATCTTTACGCAAAACCCGAAGAAATTTATAAAAGAATTAAAGGCGACGCAAGCCGCCCCCTTTTAAATTGTTCAGACCCAGTTTCTAAAATACGCGAACTTATAAAAAAGCGCGAAACGCTTTACGCAAACTGCGACTACTCTTTTAAATCCGACAATTTGAGCGTAGATAAAATAGTTGAAAAAATATTTAATAAGATATCGGACAAACTATGAAAAAGATTTTTTTAATCCCGCTGTTTTTGTTTTTGGTTTTTACAGCTTCTTCATGCAAAAAAAAAGCCGACGTCTCAATGTTTAACGAGGGCGACATAATTTTTCAAAATAAAAAATTAAAAGAAGCCGATTTGCTTTCGTTTATATCAAAATCCGCGTATAATAATGTAGGCGTGGTATTTAAAATCAACGGGAAATTTTACGTTTTAGAAATTGCGCAGCCCGTTCAGCTTGCTCCCTTGCAAAGCTGGATACAAGACGGACAAGACGGCGCTTACGAACTGAAACGTTTGATAGATTTTAAAGAGCTTGCGACGCCCGAAAACCTTGAAAAATTTAACGCCGTCCGCAGAGATTTTATGGGAAAACCGCACGACGTCCATTTTGATTGGGACGACAGGGCTTTATACTGCGGGGAACTTGTGTGGAAGATATTTAAAATAGTTTTTAATATAAGTTTGTGCGAACTTCAGGCTCTTGCTGATTTTGATTTGTCAGACCCTGAAATAAGAGAGAAAATAGAGAAAACCTACGGTAAAAAAGTGCCGCTTTACGAAAATTTAGTAACTCCCGCAGGAATATACGACTCTCCTTTTTTAGAAACCGTTGACAAAAAAACAATGAAAAACTAAATGGGTGTCTCTAAAAACCCTAATGCCTGTCCTTGCCTTGCGCCTTGAGACCTTGTCTCTTGAGACATTGTCTCTGCGGCATTTGGGCGTCAGAAAATTTGTCCGTCCTTGCTCATATGACGCGGCTTGCATTTTTTTCTTTGAACTGTCGTAAAATTTGCGGCAATTACGAACATTATAGGTTTTTAGAGACGCCAAAACGGGCGTTATAAATGAGAAAACGGCAAGCTCTGGCAAAGCCGTTTGCATAAATTTTTAAACGCCGCATAAACGCAATGGTTTTTATAAAGACTTATAAAAACTAAAAATCATTGAAAAAGCAATATTTTATAAATTTTGCCGTATACCTATTGACAAAATTATTATAAATGTGTATAAATAACCCCATTATGAGCAGACCATCAAAAAACATTGACGTTAAATTAATAGAACTTGGCAAAAAACGGATGATTCAAAGCGGAATCTCAAGTTTGAGCATCCGCTCTATTTGCGTTGACGCCGGAATAAATTTAGGGATGTTTTATTATTATTTCAAAACAAAAGAAAATTTTATAAAAGTTTTATTTGAGAGCTTTAACGATGATTTATACAATTATTGGGAAATAGAATCGCTAGGCATATCAAGTTCGCTTGAAAGGCTTAAAAGGGCGCTTAACGTAGGAGCTTATCTTATAAAAGAGAAAAGAGGGGTAGCGGAAAATATATTTAAAGATTTTGATTTTAAAAACGAAGCGTATATGCAAACGCTTAAAGGAATTCATAATAGATGGCAAATGTTTTATACAAAACTTGTTGAAGATTGTAAAAAGGATTCCTTTTTTGCAAATGATGTGGACAATAGATGCATAATAGCTATGCTTGTGGGTTCTGTAAAATATTACGCAAACGTTTTAGAAATGGACGGAGCTGAAAATTATTATGAAAAAGTAAACGCTTTTATTGATTTCTTAATTGAAAAATTAAAA
>JAISLV010000080.1 GCA_031277075.1 Endomicrobium sp.
TGAAAATAAAAATACCGCTGCAAAAAACGCGCGGTTAATATAAAACCGAGCCTCAGCCGAACTTCCAAGTTTCTAAGCTCTCTAAACATCAATTAAATTATGATAAAACTTCTTTTGACGATATACAATATTTTATTTGTTCTTCTTCTTGTCCCCGTTTCGCTTTTGCTTTTAATTTTCAGCTCAAAATACAGAAGAGAAGTTTTTTATAAATTGCCTGAACGCTTTGCGTTTTGGTTTTTTTCAAAAGATACATCAAAGAAAACGGTTTGGATTCATTGCGCGTCGCTTGGCGAAGTCCGCGCGGTTGAGCCGATTATTAACGCGTTGAAAGACGACTATTGTGTAGTTCTTACGGTTCTTACAAAAACGGGCAGACAATACGCGGGAAAGATTGAGTCGCTTCGTTTCGTTTCTTTGCTTCCTTTGGATATTTATCCTCTGACGTTAAGAGCGTTTAAAATTATTCAGCCCGACATTTTTGTAATAGTTGAAACCGAACTTTGGCCGTCAACGCTTTATGCGGCAAAAAAATGCGGCGTAAAAATAATTACGGTAAACGCAAGGATGTCTGAAAAATCCTTTAAATTTTATGAAAAATTCAGATTTTTCTGGCGGTCGTTTATAGGACTGATAGATTTAATAGCGGCTAGAAATTCGTCGGACGCAAAGCGTTTTGCCGCTTTTAGGGGCGGAGAAAAAAACATTTTCGTCAACGGAAATATCAAATACGACAGAGATTTTAGAGTTGATTTTAAAAGAAGCGATTTCGGTTTAACCGCCTGCGGCATAGTTTTTACCGCAGGAAGCGTAAGAGCCGAAGAAACGCAAATAATAGCGCAAGCGTATAATGAAATAAAACAAAAATACCCCGAAGTTAAATTTTTTCTAGCTCCCCGTCATCTGGCGCATTTAAGCAAAATTAAAAAAACGCTTGAAAAAAACAATATAAAATATTGCTTTTTTTCCGAGATAGTTAAGCCCGCAGCCGACGATACCGCAGAAAACGACGACGCGGGGCATCCGACAGGCGTCTTGGGCAATGTAAAACTTATTTCAGGACTGCAAAGCGGTTTTATTTTGGTTGACGTTTTTGGGGAACTTCAAAACATTTACGCTGTTTCGGATTTTTCTTTTGTCGGCGGCTCTCTTGTAAATAAAGGCGGGCAAAATCCTATAGAACCCGCCGCTTGCGGCAAGCCCGTATTATTTGGCAAATATATGAGTAATTTTGAAACTGAAGCTCAAGCGTTATTAAAATCGGGCGGCGCGTTTTACGTTTCAAACGCAAAAGACATAGCCTCAAAAATTACGGAATTCGTTGAAAACAAACAAGCGGCTATATCCGCAGGACAAAACGCCCTTAAAGCCGTAGAAAGCCAAAAAGGCGCGGTGAACATAACCGTAAAACAAATTAAGTCCGAACTTGGCAAATAGAGCAAAAAACGCAAAGCTAGCTTGCGCGGCTAGGCAAAGACAACCGGCAGCCGCAGGGGCGGAAGGTTGACGCGCAAAAACTTGTCAAATTATTTAAAAATGACGCCGAAAAGCTGAAGAAGAAATAACAATGCCGTTTCAAAATTTGGTAAAATCTGTTTTGATATGAAAAATAAAATAATTTTAAATATTATCTGCGCTTTTGTTTGGCTTATAGATAAAACCGTTCGCAAAAGATTTGTAAACGGCAAACCCTACGAGCCTACTCCCGCCGTTTATCCGTTTTGGCACGGAACGTCTATACAAATGATAATGAACAATCAAAAAAGCGGAATTGTCATAATGGCTAGCCTTTCAAAAGACGGCGAACTTATATCGTCGCTATTGCAGCGTTTTGGCTTTGAAACTGTACGCGGCTCTTCAAGCAGAGGAGCGCAAAGAGCTTTGAAAGAAATGACGCAAGCCGCTCAAAACGGGAAAACTCTCGCATTTGCCGCAGACGGGCCAAGAGGCGCGTATCACGTTTTAAAGGCGGGCGTAATTTATACGGCTCAAAAAAGCGGCATTCCAATACTTCCCGTGGCGGCTTGTCCTAAAAATAAAATAGTTTTAAAAAAATCATGGGACAAAATGCAAATCCCTCTTCCTTTTACAAAAGCCGTTCAAATTTATTCAAAGCCCGTATACGTAAGAGAAAACGACGACATTGAACAAAAAAGGGTTGAGGTTGAAACTGAACTAAACCGCCTTTATAAATTCGCAGACGAAGTTTTCTGGGAAGACAATATAAAGAAATATTTGGAACTTCACCCGTTTCCCAAAATTTTAATAGTCCAGCCTTCAAGGCTTGGCGACATAATTTTTTCTCTTCCTACGGTTTCGGCTTTAAAAAAGAAATATCCTCATTCAAAACTTTCTTGGCTTGTAGACGAACGCTGCGCCGACGTTTTGCGCGGACACCCTGATATAGACGAGCTTATTATTTGGGATAGAAAGGCGCGTTCGCCGGGCTATTATTTTAATTTGAAAAGGCGGTTAAAAAGCGGGAATTTTGATTTAAGCGTGGATTTGCACGGGCTTTTCAAGTCGGCTTTGTTTGTAAAATTTGCGGACGCAAGATACAAAATAGCGTCGTCTTCAACAAACGGCATGAGGGAATTTTCATGGCTGTTTTCAAAAGAAATTAAAACGCCGCAAAATTTGCACTGCGTTGAAAGGCATTTTGCCGTCGCAAAAGAGCTTGGCGCAGATTTTAACGCCGAGTCAAAGATTTATATTTCAGACGAAGACAAGATGTCGCTTGATAAAATATTAAACGAAGAAGGCGTAGACCAGCTAAAGCCTATTTTTGTTTTTCATGTCGGCGGAGGCTGGCTTTCTAGACGCTGGCCTTTAGAAAATTTTGCAAAACTTGTTGATAAAATAAACTTAAACCTTAATATAAATGTCGCGCTTGTCGGCGGAAAAGAGGGCGGGAAAAGCGAAAAAGGTCTAAACGAGCAATTGAAAGAATTAACTAAGACGAGTTTTGTAGATTTAACGAATAAGCTGACGTTAAAACAGCTTTGCGCCTTGTTTTTAAAGGCGAAAGTTTTTGTCGCTAACGATTCAGGACCTATGCACATAGCGTCTGCGGCTTTAAATATAGCGGTTATCGGTTTATTAGGACCCACAAACGCCAAGAAAACCCGTCCTTACGGCTCAAATGCTGTAACCATCCAGCATTATGTTGAATGCCGTCCCAAAGATTTTCCGTGCGTCAACAGAAATTGCGCAAATCCTAAATGTATGAAAGCGATAACCGTTGACGAAGTTTATGAAGAAGTTTTAAAAAAAATAAATTCGGCGTAAAAATTTTATTTAAGCGTGTCTCTAAAAACCTATAATGCTCGTCCTTTCCGCAAATTTTGCGGCAGTTCAAAGAAGAAAATGCAAGCCGCGTCCTAAGAGCAAGGACGGACAAATTTTCTGATGAAGAAATGCCGCAGAGACAATGTCTCTCAAGGCTCAAGGCAAGGACTGGCGTTAGGGTTTTTTAGAGACGCGCTTATGAGGGAAACGGCAAAACCTTGAAAATACTGATAATTAAACCTAGCTCGTTTGGGGATATTGTTCAGGCTGCGCCTTGCGCGGCGGCTTTAAAACGCGCTTATCCGCAATGCGAAATAAGCTGGGTTGTTTTTAAACAATGGGCGGCTTTGCTTGAACTTTTTTCCGACGTTGACAATATTATAAGCTGGGACAGAAAAGCCGGCGTTAAAGGTTTTTTTGAAACGTTAAAAAAAGTAAAAAAAAACGAATATGATTTTATTTTGGATTTGCAGGGGTTGTTTAGGAGCGGCGCTCTTGCTCTTCTTGCAAAAGGCAAAATAAAAATCGGCGCGCCCGGGATGAAAGAACTCAGCGGTTTTATGCTAAAAGAGATTGAACCTAAAAAAGCTAAAATCAACGCTACTTTAAGAAACCTTGAAACCGTAAATTATATAACGGGGCAAACCTCTGCGGCTGAAGCTCATATAAAAGCCGATAAGCAAAGTCTACAGGAAACGTCTGAAATATTAGCAAGCGGCGGAGTTGTAGGAAAATATTTTACTTTGTTTCCTTTTGCAAGAGGCAAAGGCAAAAATTGGAATATTGGCAATTATTGCGTTTTAATTGATTTATTAAGAACAAAATATCCGCAATACAATATTTTAATTTTAGGCTCGGCTGAGGATTTTGGAAAAATAAAAAGCGGAAATATTGCAGGCAAAGCCGTTGACCTTTGCGGAAAAACGAATTTAAAGCAGCTTGCCGCAGTTTTGTCAAAAAGCTCGCTTTCCGTAGGCGCAGACACAGGACCTATGCACTTGTCCTGCGTTTTAAACGTCCCTTCTGTTTTTATTTTCGGCGCTTCCGATATTAACGAAACCGCTCCGTATATCGGGCGGTTCTCTTTATTTGTAAATAAAAAAAATCCAAAAGATATAAATAAAATTACGCCCGCCGAAGTTTTTGACGAAATAAACCAATGGATAAAATAGTTTTTTTTCAAATGAATCAGCTCGGAGATTTGCTTTTTTCTCTGCCTGTTTTACAAGCGGCGAAAAAGCGTCTTTGCGCGAAAATATATTCCGTAGTTAAGCCGTCTTTTGCTCCGCTTTTAATTTCAAGCGGTTTAATTGACGGCTATATTTCTAAAGAGCTGCCGTTTATTAGTTTAATTAAAGCTCTTAGAAGAGAAAAATTCAATAAAGCGGTTTTATTTTCAGAGTCGCCTTTTTCTTTGATGTCGGCGTTTGCGGCTGGGATAAAAGAGAGAGTAGGTTTTAAAACCGCGTCTTTAAATTTTTTGCTTACAAAAAAAGCCGAAAGAAAAGGCGTTCCTTCAATTTACAATAATTTTAATCTTGGACAAACCTTAGGCTTAACCGATATTAAAAAAGATTACTCAGATATTATAAAAATTCCAAGCGAAAATATTTCAAACGCTGAAAAATGGCTTAGAGAAAACGATTTGCGCGGCGTAGCAGCCGTTTCTCCCGGTTCCAGCGCAAAAAGGCGCGGAAAACGTCTGCCGCCTCAAAAATGGGCGCAAATAATAGACGCGCTTTTTGCAGAAAACGTAAAATGCGTTTTGTCGGGCGCAAGTTGGGAAAAAGACGATTTAATTGAAATAGCTGACATTTGCAAGTCTTCCCCGAAAATTTTTACGGCTGAAAACGGAATTTTTGATTCCGCCGCGTTCTATAAAAAAAGCCGTCTTTTTATAGGAGTAGATTCAGGCTCGGCGCATCTTGCCGCAGCCGTAGGAACAAAATGTATAACGGTTTTTATAAGCACAGACCCGTCGCAAACGTCGCCTTTGCCCAAAGAAAAACATACTGTAATACAAAAACTTTCCGCAGATTTAATAACCCCTCAGGATTTTTTGCCCTATATTTATGAAAAATAAAAAAAATCCGCATTTTATTGTTCCTACGCAATATCCCGACCGTAAGGTCGTGGAGGTTTATTTTGTTTTTTACAATATAAAATTATATAATTTTAATAGTTAGCTTTTGCGTGCATGCAAGTTTTGCAAGGGGAGCTTTTTATGAAAAAAAATATATTAATTTTCTTGTTTGTTTCTTTTACGGCATCGGGGTGTTGGCTTAAGCCTCTTGAAAAACCGCAGCATTTTCCTCCTGCTGTTTCTAAAGAAACCGTTAAACAAGTTGAAAGCAAAGCCGTCTCTGAAATGGCGCAGAGCGTCAATATGGCAGTGAAAGAAATGAAAGGGTATTTTGTTAAAAATGACGTTAAACTTGGCGATGGAATAAACTTTTTTATTCTATTTTCAGAAAGCAGTTTTGATAAAATTTTAAGCGCTAGCGCTATAGAGACTAATATAAGCCCAAAACCTGACTTTAAGAATAAAATTGTCGTAGTTTTATCTTCAAATCGCGCTACAGAGCAAGGTTATGATATAAAAATTGTAAGAGCTTACGCTATAGGAAGCGACATATACGTTGAATACGATGTTTCACAAGAAACCAATGAACTTTACTATTACGCTTTGAACGCGAAAATCTTTGAAATTGAAAAACCTCAGATAGCTATGAACATTTGTTTTATAGACGCCGAAAGAAATACAAAAGTTTTTCCATTGGGAAACAGAAGCAGATATTCGCCGTCAAACATAGACGATTTAATTAAATATTACACAGGAACTTACAAGGGAACTTTGCCTTCTGCAAGCGGCCCCGGTATTTCTACTGTTTTAGTTTTGTCAAAAGATTATACTTTTAACTTAAAGCAAATTTATTTAAAAGAGCCCGACAGAATTTATGAGACGTCGGGGAAATGGGAGACTACAAGCGATTTGTCGTCTGTTGTTTTGATTTACGATAATCCCGGCGAAGAATATACGTCTTTCCGTTTTTTAGACAGGGCTACTATAGAAAAACTTGACATTCACGGGGAAATAATAGAATCTGAATACGACTATTATAAGCTGAAAAAATGAAATGCAAAAAAATAAAAAAGAATACGTCGCGCAAATAATAAAAATACTGTCAAAAGAATACCCTAAAACAAAATGCGCCTTAATATACGAACGCCCTTACGAACTTCTTTTTGCCGTTATTTTGTCCGCTCAATGCACAGACGAAAGAGTGAACAAAATCACGCCAGATTTATTTAAAAAATACAAAACGTTAAAAGATTACGCAAACGCCGATTTAGCGGAACTTGAAAATATAGTTCGCCCCGCGGGTTTTTATAGAAATAAAGCGAAAAATATTAAAGCGAGCGCAAAAATCCTGCTTGAAAATTACGGCGG
>JAISLV010000093.1 GCA_031277075.1 Endomicrobium sp.
AGAGGAAACGTTTCTTAAAAATTCAACGTTTGCTTCAATTTCTTTTATAATGTCGTCCATAGCCTGAGGATTAATTTCCCCGTTTTCGTTTCGTATGCCGTCAAATTTACTTTTTTCTATTAAGAAAGAATAATTAGCTTTGCTCGCATTATCGTAATAGGCGATTTCATAATACTTATCCGAAACTACAGTGCCTAAAGCGCCTGTAGCCGCCTTAACGACGACATAATCGTAGACTTCAAACATTTGGCTTCCGTCGCCGTTATACGCTATATACTGCAATCCTCTTTTGTCTTCTATAGCGTCGGCAAGCCTCTTATCAACTGCGGCAAATCCGCTGGCTACGTCAACGTCCGTTTTATACATCACTCCGCCTTTGCCTATGCCCGTATGGAAAGGAACCGCGTCGTTAGAAACAAATAAAGCGTCTGAATCTCTAAATTCTCTGCCCTGCAAATATTCTCCGACGTTTAACCCTTTTTGCGGGTCGTATTTATACGTATAAGACGCTATCGGAGTTTTGGGTATTAAAGCTCTGTCAACAAGCGAATAGTCGTCTTTTTTGTTGACTCTGCCGTAATAATTGAACTGTATAAAAAACGATTTTGAGGAATCGGGTCTATTATTTTTATCAACGGGCATACCCGATAAAGTCATTACAATTTCGCCTTCGCCCGAATTATATATTTTAGTCGTGGAAGAAGTGTGATTTCCGATATAATTCGCAAATTTTGCAGTAATCGCTCCCGCAGTTTTTGCGGCGGAAGAACCTCTTATCCCCGCAGCTGCGCGAGGATAAAAGAACGCGGAACTCGCCTTAAGAAAATCGGAATCGTCAAAATCAACCGTAAAATTTTCGCCTTCTATGCTCCTTGAAATATATCCGTAAAGCGTAAAATTTCCTTTTACATTGTCGTAAGGATTTATCTCGGCTGTAACGGTATCCTCGTATTCCGACATTCTCGTAGGAATTAATTTGCCGTCTCTTATCAAAAATGAAACCGACGCCTGCGCTATTCCGTACTCGTTATATTGTCCGACAAAAACGCCTCCCGTGTAGACTTTTTTGTCTTTGTTTGATTCATCTTTTACATATTCATATTCCATTTCGGCTATTCTGTTGCCGTCAAAATCAGCGACGCTGTCGTAAAGCCTCATTTTTATCGGCTTCAAATCGCCGTCCGTCCTTACTTCGCGCTCATTGCTAAAATAAATATTTCCCGCCTGCCAGTCTATTCTAGTCAAATCGCTTTCGCTTACTTTATACTGTTCAAACAAATTAATTACAAGCTTATTTTCATTATCCTTATATTTGCTAAACGCGGTAAATTGCGCCAACGGGCTGAATCTTTCGCCTTCCGATACTTGAGAGAAATTTTTGAGCGTTTCATTTGCGCCTTCTCTTCCTCTGCTAAAATCGTAAGTAATAGTTTTAGACGGTATGCCTTTATGGGCAAGCTCGGCTCCCGTATAAAGCGTTACGCGTCCCTGCGCGTCCGTATACGACGAGTCGTCGTAGAAAAACTTTTCCATATTGGAAAGCTCAAATATCGTCCTGTCGTTAGGAGCGGTGAGTTCTGTAATCGTCTGTATAAAATTATTTTCATTAACTTTTGTGTCAAAATTATCGCGTTCTATCATTGAATCTAAAAACGCCTGCCATGGCTGATTTTGAAAATAGTTGTCCGTTATTGAAAGATGAACTCTCGACAACAAATATCCTTCGGGCGCGCGCTCTTCAATGTAAGCTAGATTCCCGCTGTAATTTAATATTAACGCTTTAGTGCCTACAATTACAGAAACGACTTTGGGCGTCTGCGTTGAAAGATCCTCGTTTAAGTTAAATCTTAAACCTGCGGTTATGCGCCGGTCTTGCCCGTTGACGTCTTTTGAGTACTGAACGTTAAAATCTATAAATCCTTTTCCGTCAACGGTCGCAACAGGCTCGGCGCTGTTTAAAGAGTAAGCCTGCCAAGTAGAATATAAAATTTCGCCGTCAGGTCCTAAAACGTCAGTTTTAGCCCATTTCAAATCTTGAGGTCTGTATTGGAAATTTGCGCCTTGCTCGCCTCTCATTTTTTCAAACGCTTCCGCTATTTTTCCGCCGTTTAACGAACCGTTTTCGTCTTCATACAATTCTTTAGGCATAATCCCCGAAAGCGCGGTCTGCGAAAAGTCGTAAAGTTTATATTTTTGAACGGAATCTCCCCTTACTGTATTTGCGGAAGCTCCAGCCGCCGCGCTTATTTCATATATGGGCGCGCCGTCTGACGCGTTAAAACCCGCCGCGCGTCTTCCTTTAAAAGAATATCCCGTATTGTCGCGTCTGTTTGTTATGCTTACTATGCCGTCTAAATGGCTTAAAGAAGTAAGCTGATTATCAAAAAATAATCTTCTCTGCCCGTCTACTCTTGAAAAAACTAATCTTTCGCGTTCAAGCAATTCTAAATGTTCAGGGCTGTTTGAAGTCGTAGCGAATTCAACTTCTTTTCCGTCTCTATCCTCAACCCTCATTCTTCCGCCCAAGAAAACTCTTTGAGGCGAAATTGTAAAGGTTTTTCCTTGAGCGTTTTCGCTTGTAAATTCTTTTATTTTATTTACTCTTTCCTCAGCTTTACCTTCATAGTATGTCCCATAGACGTGAGAAAGATGTAAAACTCTTCCGCTTGAAGTTTTAAATTGATAATCCATCATTTCTTTAGAACCGACTTTTCCCACTACTGAAGTCACATTGGGGTTTAACTCAATGTCGTCTACAGAACGATAAAAATCAAAATAGACGGTTCTGCCGTCAACCGTTCTTGCGTTTTCGTCCACAAAATACAGAGATTGCGCAAAAATTCCAAAGCCTTCCAGCTCTCGAGCGGGAATATTCTGTCTAATCAGACGCCCGTTATGTTCCGCAAAAGACTGCGTATATACGCTGTTGTATTCATTTTGATTTTTTCCCTCTTTTATACGCGTCGCGCCGGGATTTACAGGCGCTAAATGTTCTTCGTTATAAACTATTATCAGCTCGCCTTTTTCGTTTATTCTTATGCCGTCAACGCTGCGCACAATTTTTTCAACTATTATTGAGCTGTCTTCTTTACTAAAAACATAGCTTGTTTCCTGCACAGTTTTCAGCGCGTCCCAAATTTTAGGCAAATCCGCCTCGTTATACGTCGTCCCCAAAGAAGTGATAAGCTCTTGCGAACTTATCTCGTCCGTTTCCAGTTCTTCGTTAAAAGTTTCCGCTATAGCGTCGCCTTCCTGCGTTGAAAAACCGAAAAACGTTTTAATATTCGTCCAAATATTTGACAGCCAAGCTAATAAAAAGTATCTGCTCTGCGTTTGCTTGGAAACGGAAGTTTTGTCCTGCCGCTCAAGAGGAGTTTGAACCGTTCCCTGCCCAAACGCTTCCGCTAATTTAGCGTTCATTTTTTGCTGTAACTTTCCCAAATTGCTATTTGGAACTATTTCTTGCAAAGCTCCGTTTGCGCCGTTTTGTTTTGCGATTTCAACGTTTATTGAATGCTCGGCATAGAGCTGAAACTGTTTTATTGTTCTTATTCCTCTGTCCGTTATATTTCCGTCTTTGTTTTTTGATTCAAACGGGTATAGCGTAAATTTATAATTCCCAACCTGAACCCGCCAAATTCCGTTGCCTTTTTCGTCAAGTTCCTGTTGTATATTAAAATTATCGGCTGTTTTGCCAGCTATCTGCAAACTGTCTTTATTTCTCACTATATCGTCAAACAATCCCTGAACCCTCACGGCTTCAAGCATGTCTGAAAAAGTTCTTACCGCTCCCGTTTTTGCGTCTACGGGATAAAACTCTTCAACCGTCGTCACATTGCCGCCATACGAACCTTCTACTTCCCAATATTTATTGAAAGCGGCGTCGGTGCGCTCTACAACGCCGTATCCCGCCGCAATCGCTTGCTGCATAAGAGCTTCCATTTCAACGGCTCTTCCAAGCTCTGCAAGCGTCATTGTTTGTCTACCTTCGCTTGTCATAAGAATAGGAGACATCTCAAAAGTTATAGTCTTTGCGCCTAACTGTTTTGTAACAACCCAATTGCCCAAAGAATTGCGTAAATCTTTCCCCAATTCTTCGCTTAACTCTTCTATGTTTGAAGCGTCAATCGTTCTGATAGCATATCCGTTTCTCACAGCGTTAAGTCTTAAACGTTCGGCTGAAATAGCGTTTTCTAAATCTTTTGATCCTTCTATACGCGTCAAACGCCCGTTATACATATAAATAGGAAATACTTTTGCCGTTATGCCGTCTTTTGAAACAAGCCAATATCCCCCTTTTTGCTTACTCATATTAGAAGCGTTAACCGTATACCCGTCTTTTTCGGCGTCAAGTTTTAGTTTTTCAAAAGCCGCCGCCATCTCTAAGCTGTTTGCGTCAAGGGAAAAAAAACCTAAATCTTCCGAAAACGGATACGCTATGAAATTTATAGCTCCCATTGCTCTGGGCGTCGTTATTTCCCATACCGCATAACCGTCGGCGTCCGTAAGAGCCACGCCGTCAGAGTCTGTAGAAATGACCGTATAGCCGTTTCGTATGGCTGTTTGTTTGTACGCTTCGGCTTTAAGAATGCTTTCAAGAGCGTCTATGCCTATGGTATTTGCTCCGTCTTTTTTAACAGGATTCGTAACGGCTGTTATGCCCGGATAATTGGCGTGCGAAAACGTCCATGTTCCATCTGCGTTCCTAGTTATTTTATAACCCAGCCCTATTGCGTAATTATAAAGATTTCCAACGTTTGCCGCAGAGGTAAAAACCGTCTCAAGTTTTTTTACCGCTTCTTCATTGGGATTTGCGTTAAGGCTTTGCGCGGCTTGACCGGAAAGCCCAAGCAGAGAAACTTCTCCATTTGAATTTTGAATATAGAGAGGAAGCCTTGCCTGCGTAGGAATACCGCTTTCAGGGTTATTTTTCGTAACTTCAAGTTCGGCGTTGCCCGAAGCGTTGACGACCATTTTGACGTCGTCGTATCTTTCCCTTGCGGCTTCAATTACGTTCTGCACGGCGGGAGCGTCTATTACCGAACGTTTAAGTTCGTCTAAAGTCATTATTTCGCCGTTTGCTTTTACGGGATTTACTTTATATTGTCTTCCTG
>JAISLV010000105.1 GCA_031277075.1 Endomicrobium sp.
AGACTCGGCTTTTTGGGCGGTTGTTTTTTTAGGCGCAGTTTTAGCTTTTGTCGTCTTCTTTTCAATATTTGCCGACGCCGTTTTTTTTGCCGCAGGTTTTGCCGAAGACATTTTCTTCTTTGCCGTCTTTTCTTTTTCCGTATCTTTAGTTTTTACTTGTTTTGCTGTTGGCATAAACGTATTTCACCTCTTTAAAAATTATTCTGCAAGGGCTTTTTGCGCGGATTCAATAATTTTTTCCGCCGTCTTAGGTCCTATGCCCGGCAAAGTCGTAAGGTCGTCGGCTGAAAGAGACGCGAGTTTTTCTATATTTGTAAATCCCGCTTGAGCAAGCAAAGCGACCGTCTTTTCGCTAAGCCCTTCAAGTTTTTCAAGGGCGACGTTTTCTTTCTCATTTTTCTGTTCGCTTTCATGCTTTTTCTGTCCTTCGGACTTGACGTCAATATGCCAGCCCGTAAGTTTTGCGGCAAGCCGGACATTGTGTCCGCTTTTTCCTATAGCCAAAGAAAGCATATCGTCGCTTACCGTTACTTCGGCTTGCTTTTCTTCCTGCGAAAGAACGGTCACCGCAAGAGTTTTTGCAGGCGCCAAAGCCGCCGCTATATATTTCGTCGGGTCTTCTGAAAAAGGTATTAAATCTATTCTTTCGCCTTTAAGCTCGTCTATTATAGGTTTTACTCTTGCGCCTTTTATGCCTACGCACGCTCCTACAGGGTCAACTTTCGGGTTATGAGATATTACGGCGACTTTCGTTCTCATACCAGGCTCTCTTACTATATTTACAGTTTCAACAATCTTTTCATAAATTTCAGGCACTTCAAGTTCAAAAAGCCTCTTTACAAGCTCGCCGCTTGCGCGCGATAATACTATCGCAGGTCCTTTTGCATTTCTGTCAACTTTGGTTATCACGGCTCTTATGTGCTGACCGATAACGAACTTTTCTTTAAAAATCTGCTCGTTTGCAGGAAGAATCCCTTCGGTTTTGCCTATGTCAACGATAATATTTTTATTGGCTATGCGGTAAATTACGCCATTGATAATCTGTCCTACTTTTTTACTCATTTCTTCATACAAGGCGTCTCTTTCAGATTCTCTGATTTTTTGCACGATAACCTGTTTTGCCGTCTGCGCCGCTATGCGCGAAAAATCTTGCGTGTCTAAAGAAATTTTCACCTGCGACCCGGGTTCGTGCGGCAGCCCGAGCTTTTTTGCTTCGGCGACGCTTATTTCTAAAAGAGCGTTCGCAACGTCTTTTACGACGGTCTTTACTACGCTTGCAGCCATTTCGCCCGATTCGGGGTCAACTTTGGCTTCAACGTTGACGTTTTTTCCAACGTGCTTTTTATAAGCGGATACCAAAGCGTTTTCTATAACTGCTAAAATATCTTCTTTCCTTATTTTCTTGTCTTTTTCAATCTGTTCAAGAGCCAGTAAAAGTTCGCCCTTTTCTGCCATTTTTTCCTCCGTTGACTGTAGTTATACGCTCTAAAAATCTTCTTCTACGTTCGCTTTGCGGACATTAGACAATGCTATTTTAACTTTCCCGCTTGTGACGTCGTTAATTTCAATAATGCCGCCGCAAAAAGAACAAAGGTCGCCTAAAAAATTCCGCTGATTGTTAATAGGCTCTTGGGTTCTCACTTTTATTTTACTTCCCGTAAAACGTTTAAAACTTTCTTCGGTTTTAAGCGTTCTGTTAAGACCGGGCGAAGAAACTTCTAAAATATAGGAATCCGGCAGCAAATTGCGCGCGTCAAGAATATCGCTGAAAATACGGCTTGCTTTCTCGCAATCGTCAAGCGAAACGCCGTTTTCTTTATCTATAAAAATCCTTGCCACCATAGAGCCGTTTTCTTTTACGTATTGCGCGTCTGCTATTTCAAACCCCGACTCTTGCGCGGGTTTTGAAAGCAACTTGATTATTTCTTCGGCAATGTCAGCCATAAATTTTCCCTATTAAAAATAAAAGGCGGCTCATCGCCGCCTTAACTTGTGTAAAATTATACAAATTATTTCCAAAATATACAAGGGTTCGTCAAGATACATGCACGCAAAACGCCTGCTTGGCTTAACGTCAGAAATTTATGGTATAATTACAAAAATATTTTTGGAGGCGCAGATATGCGAAAAATCTGTATTGTCGGCGGGTGCGGGCATGTCGGGATACCTTTAGGGCTTGCTTTTGCAAGCAAAAATTTTAACGTTCATCTTTTAGATATTAATAAAACCGCCGTTGACGCTATTAATGCTGGAAAACTTCCTTTTGTTGAAGACGGCGCGCAGGAAATTTTATCAAAACATATAGGCAAAAACCTTTTTGCTACAGACGACGAAAATATAATTAAAAGCCAAGACGTAATAGTTTTTGTAACAGGCACTCCCGTTGACGAACATCTCACTCCGAAAATCAAAGACGTCCTCAATGTTATAAAACGCTACAGACCTCTATTAAACAAAAATCAGCTTATAGTTTTAAGAAGCACAATTTTCCCGGGCACTACCGAAGTGATTGACGATATGCTTGCGTCTGAAAACGGCGAAAAGCCTATGCTTTCGTTTTGCCCCGAGCGTATAGTGCAGGGAAAAGGCATAGAAGAAATTTTCACATTGCCTCAATTGGTGTCTGCCACCACCAAAGAAGCATATAAAGCGGCAAGCGAATTATTTTTAAACATAGCGCCTAAAATTGTATGTTTAGAGCCTAAAGAAGCCGAAATTGCAAAACTTATGACAAATTCTTGGCGTTACCTTGAATTTGCCATAGCAAACCAATTTTATATGATGATAGAAAGCGAAGGACTTGATTTTTATAAGATTTATAACGCTATGAAACAGGATTATCCAAGAGCGCAAAAATTTCCTAAACCCGGTCTTGCCGCAGGACCTTGTTTGTTTAAAGATACCATGCAATTGTCTGTATTTAACAAAAACAATTTTACTTTAGGGCAAAGCGGCATGCAGGTAAATGAAGGTTTGGCTGACTTTTTGGTTGAAAGGTTAGAACAAAAAACGGGTTTGCTAAAAGGAAAAACAATAGCGCTTTTAGGTATGACTTTTAAACCAAATAACGACGACGTGAGAGAAGCTTTATCGTTTAGAGTAAAAAAACGGCTTGAGTTTAAAATGGCAAACGTTTTAACATGCGACCCGTATCTTAAAGATATGACGCCTTTAGATGAAGCGTTAAAAAAAGCCGACGGCATAATTTTAGGCATGCCCCACGACGCCTATAAAAATGTTCAGCCGCAAGTCCCTTTTGTGGACTGCTGGGACTTTTGGAGGTAAAATGAAAATTCTTGTTACGGGGTCGGCGGGTTTTATATGCGGATATTTGGTTGAAGAACTTTTAAATAACGGGCATACCGTAGTGGGCATAGACAATTTTTCTAAATACGGGCGCGTAAAAAAATCTTACGACAATAACCCTAAATACGAATTTTGCGAGGGCGACGCCAAAAACGTTTCACTGATGAAAGAGCTTGTTTCAGACTGCGACGCGGTTTTGGCGGCGGCGGCTATGATAGGCGGCATTTCTTATTTTCACGAGCAGGCTTATAATTTGCTTGCAGAAAACGAACGCATAACAGCTTCTACTTTTGACGCCGCAATTTGGGCTTTTCAAAACAAAAAATTAAAAAAGATAAACGTTTTAAGTTCGTCTATGGTATATGAATCGGCGCAAACTTTCCCAAGCGCAGAAGGCGACGAAAGAAAATGTCCGCCGCCTCTTTCAACTTACGGGTTTCAAAAGCTCGCCTGCGAATATTATTGTCAGGGAGCGCGGGAACAGTTTAATCTGCCATATACAATAATACGTCCTTTTAATTGCGTAGGCACAGGCGAAAAGCGCGCGCTCTGCGATGCGGAAATTTTTTCGGGCAATATTAAACTTGCAATGAGCCATGTTGTGCCTGATATTGTCCAAAAAATAGTTAAAGGGCAAGACCCTCTGCATATTTTAGGAAACGGAAATCAAATACGCCATTATACATATGCCGGCGATTTGGCAAAAGGCATAAGGCTTTGCATAGAATCTCAAAAAGCCGTCAACGAGGATTTTAATCTTTCAACTCCAACGTCAACTACAGTTTTAGAGCTTGCCGAAACTATTTGGAAAAAAATAAATCCGAACAAACCTTTTAAATACGTTTCAGACGCTCCTTTTAAATACGACGTGCAAAAAAGAGTTCCGTCAGTTCAAAAAGCAAAAGATTTATTGGGTTTTAGCGCAGACGCAACATTAGACGCCATACTTGACGAAGTTGTCCCGTGGATAATTGAACAAGTAAAAATCGGGGGGATTTAATTGGAGCTTGATAAACTGTATTCAATAAGATTTGATACGGACAAAACTCTCAAATCAAAAAACATCGTTTGGCGCGCTCTCTGCCGTTACTTTTTCCAAAAGTTTATAGAAAAAACAGATATAGTTGTTGATATAGCCGCAGGATATTGCGAGTTCCTAAACAATATTTGCGCTAAAGAAAAAATAGGTTTTGATTTAAACTCCGACGCCAAAAAAGTTGCGGACAAAGGCGTTGAAATAATCAACGATTCGTTTTTTAAAATGGGTCAATACTTAAAAGATAAGAAAGCCGATATAATTTTTGCTTCAAATATACTTGAACATTTAGATTCTAAAGAAGATGTGATTGAAACTATGACAATTGCTTACCAAAATTTATCTAAAAATGGAAAACTTTTGATTTTACAGCCGAATATTAAACTGACAGGCGGCGCTTATTGGGATTTTATAGACCATAAATGTCCGTTGACTGAAAAATCAGTTGTTGAAGCGGCTAGCCTTGCAGGGTTTAAAACGTCTAAAGTTATAGTAAGGTTTTTACCTTATACCCAAAAATCAAAAATTCCCAAAGCCGCGTTTTTAATTTGGCTTTATTTAAAATTTATGCCTTTCAGCGGATATTTTATGGGCAAACAGTCTTTTTTAGTTTTTGAAAAATGTAATGGATAAAATATTTATAGTAATTCCCGCATACAACGAAGCGGAAAATATAGGCGAATGTCTGCGCCGTATAGAAAGCGAAGTTAAATATCCGCATACAATAGGCATTGTCTACGACAATGAAAATGATACTACTTTGCCTGCAGTAAAGGATATTTTAAAGAGGGACGGCAGTTTGCCTGTAGTTTTAATTAAGAACAAATACGGGCGCGGAGCTTTAAACGCTATAAAAACGGGGCTTGAAAGTTCAACTGAAAGGTATACAGTCGTAACAATGGCGGATTTAAGCGACCCGCCTTCCGTTATCAACGATATGTATGAAAAGGCGCAAAAAGAAAACGCCGATATTGTCTGCGCGTCGCGCTATATGAAAGGCGGCAGCCAAAAGGGCGGCCCCTTTATAAAAAGTTTGATGTCGCGCATTGCCGGAGTGAGTTTGCATTTGCTTGCGCGCGTTCCCACCTACGATTCAACAAACAGTTTTAAATTATACAGAACTTCTTTTCTAAAAAAACAAACCATAGAAAGTTCGGGCGGGTTTGAGCTTGGGCTTGAACTTGTGACAAAAGGGTATGCTCAAAAAGCAAAGATTTGCGAAGTTCCCACCGCTTGGACAGACAGAGCCGCAGGAAAATCAAATTTTAAAACGGCGGCGTGGACGCCTAAATATTTAAAATGGTATTTTTACGCGTTTAAAGG
>JAISLV010000048.1 GCA_031277075.1 Endomicrobium sp.
GTTTTTTTATTTGCGCATTTTTATTTTCGTTTTTTTGCGCCGTTGATTCTTTCGGCGCGGGAAAAGCCGTTATGCCTCTTCTTAACGAAAATTCCGTTCAAAGCGATATCACGGAAAAAGAAATAAATTATCCTGCCGAAATAATTCCGTCTTTGCTCTCCGAAGAAGAAACCGACCCAATTATAAATATTGTCGCTAAAGCTATAAATTCAGCGCCAAACAACAATGAAATGAAAGCGGCTGTTTTAGAATCCGAAGCTCTTTACAGAAGAGCGGTTGCGGCTTTTAAAGACGGCAAAGCGGAAGATTCAAAAAGATTTTTCAAACTTTTTATTCAAAGGCTTGACAGCGCTGAAATTGACCCCGGATTATATTTTTTCCTCTTTGACGATTTTGACAATATAATAGATAAACTCAAAAGAACCTGCTCTCTAACGACGCCCGCGCCTCTTGTAGAACCCGAAAATTTTTCTATGCCTATGGAATTTGAAAACAATGAAATTATTGATAAATACATCGGCATTTACTCTACGGGAAAAGCCAAAGAAAGAGTAAAGAAAGCTATAGAAAGAGGCGGTTTATACAGAGAAATAATTATGAAAAATCTTCAAGAGTTTGGTCTTCCGCAAGAACTTCAGCATTTGCCGATTGTTGAAAGTTTATACAATAATAAAGACGTTTCAAACGCGGGAGCCGCAGGAATATGGCAGATAATGACGCACAGAGGGCGCGCTTTAGGGCTTAAAATAAATTATTGGATAGACGAAAGGCGCGACCCCGAAAAAGCCACAAAAGCCGCCTGCCTTTATTTAAAACAGCTTTACTTAATGCTAAACAATTGGCATCTTGCGCTTGCCGCCTATAACAGAGGCGAATACGGGCTTATACGCGATATGAGATTTTCAAATTCTTCAAACGTAAGCGAAATGGCGGACAGAAACGCAACGCCTAAAGAGACTCAAAGATACGTTCCGCAGTTTATAGCCGCGGCAAAAATAGCTACAGAACCCGAAAAATACGGGTTCGGCGACGTGAAAATTCTTGACCCTTTAAAATACGACACCATAAAAACCGATAAAGTGATAGATTTGAAAATAGCGGCAAAATGCGCTGGAACTACGCTTGAAGAAATAAAAAATTTAAACCCCGCCTTAAACGCATGGTGCACGCCTCAAGGGTATCCGGGGTTTGAGTTGAAAATTCCTTACGGAACAAAAACGAAATTTTTAGAAAACATCTCTAAAGAAAAAGATTTAAACCCGTCGCCGGGATTTATAAAATATAAAGTTGTAAAAGGCGATTATATAGAAAGAATAGCTAAAAAATATAAAACCGTTCCAAACGAAATTTATAAAGACAATCCCCGCCTTTCAAAAAAGAAATACCTTCAAATCGGGCAAGTTATCGTAGTAAGACCCGGCAGAAAATATTTTCGCTAGAACTGCCGCCGTCTATAAAAACAGCGGCTTTTAACTTGCGTTAAGACGTTTTCAATTCTCAAACGCTTCTAAATTTATCACTGCGATTTCAGACGTATTAAACAGCCTCATCGGCGGACCCCAAAAGCGCGTTCCTGAAGTTATATACATTTTAGAGCCGTTTTCTTCATACAATCCGTAATTGTATTTCATAAAAAATCTTCTTATAATTTCAACAGGCGGAATTTGCCCTGCGTGCGTATGACCTGAAAGCTGAATAAGATTAAATCCGTTATTTTTTGCTTGTTTTGAAGCCTCGTCAAAACTTTCAGGTCTATGGCTTAAAAATATAATAGGATAATTTTTGTCAGCCTCAGAAAGCGCTTCTTTTATTTTCAAAGGATTTTTATAATCTATGTCGTTAATGCCCGCCACATTTATTATATTTTCAACTAAAATATTTCCGTTTTGCAATACGGGGATATTTAATTTTTTAAACATCTCCAAAAAAGAGTTAAGCCCCGTGTAATACTCATGGTTTCCAGTAATTGCATAGACCCCGTATTTTGCATTGAGCAGTTCAAACCCGTAATTTAAAAATTTGTCTTTTTCGTTGAGGTCTGTGTCTATAACGTCTCCGGCAATAACGACTATATCGGGGTTTAAGTCGGAAACTTTTGTGAAAATATTTTTAATCGTTTGCGGGTTTGTATAAGAAGTTATATGCAGGTCTGCAAGCAAAACTACTTTTAAAGAATCAACTTTTAAGTTTGGAACTTTTAAAGTTATTTCCGAAGTCCGCAAAATAAAAGAGGCGTTTATAAGAGACCAGACGCAGCTTATAAAAATCAAAATTAAAGTTATAATCGTTGAATAAAATCTGAAATTTGCTATTTTTAAAAACGGCAGATTTATTATGTCGTTTAAAATAAGAAAACATACCGATATTCCTAAAGCTCCCATACATATACAGCCGAAAAAAGCTAAATCGGATAAAACGGGAACGTATTTTCTGCTAAAAAGAAAAGACAGCAAAGCTATTACGCTTATTGCGCCCACAACCGCAAAAAGATACGCGCTATACGGGCTTTTTAGAGAAAGCCCCGAACTTACTCTCCACGCCGCGTAAGCAAACGCTCCGAAATATAAAAACAGCGCAAATATTATAAACATTGTTTTCCCTCTTTTAAATTTTTAGCAGACCAAAACGCGGCGCATATTTTTAAATCGCTTGAGACGATATTTCTTTTAAACGCTTCATCAGCGAAGTTCTTATTTTCATTAAAAAATCCGACGCGGTCTGCGACATATAGTCGGGGTATGACCATGGAAGTTTTATAAAGCCTTCTTTTTTATATATTGTAGTGACCTCTGCGTATATGCCTTTTCCCAGATAAATTCTGTGGCTGAAATCTTTCGTTGAAGCTAAAATCACGTTTGCCGCGCTTACGTAGCCCGGGTCAATATTAACGCGTCTCTTATTATTTACGGACAGTTCGTCTTCTAAGGAGTTTGTAAAAACTTTAATTTCAGCCAAATCCTCAGGCGATATAAGGTTCTCAAAAGAAATCCAAAACCGTTTTATCCCAACGCCCATTTCGGCGTTGTAATAAGACGTAAAATCTTCAAAATTTATAATTTCGCTTGTAAAATCAATTTTGCCTAATTTTTTTTCAAGCTCCGCAAACGCTTTTTCTTTGACGCTTTCGCCGCCGTCCAATATCGCGCAAAACAGCTTTACTTTTTTCGCCCTGCCTATAATTCCCATACAGTTCTCCTAAAAACGCAAGAAATTCGGCTGCGGCAGTTAAAAGGAATTGCTTTGCGTATTATTCTATTTTCTTTGGAAATCATATAAAATAGCTTGCGCGCAGTCAATGCGATATTGTAAAATATTTTTATGAAAAAATTTATTTTTACAATACTATTTGCTTTACTTTGCGCAGGAGCGCTATATGCTGCGAGAGTTTTTATTGAAGGAACGGATTATTCCGTTGATTTTGTTCAAAATGAAGACGGCAGAGCCGCAGTTTTGCATATCAATTTTACGGACGCCGAGCCTACGCCGCAGGAAGCCGAACTTCTGTTAAAAGACCAGTTAAAAATTTACGGGAAAATTATTGAAGACGAAAGAATTGCAAAAAATAAAGAAGAAGCCGAAGCAAAAAGCAAAGAAAAAATAAAAACAGTTCAAATCTCAAGCGCGGCGGCAGAAGCGGCTATAGAAGAAAAATATAAAAACATCGTCGGTTCGGTTTGGTTTTTAAAAGATTTAGAAAACCCGGTAAAAATAAAATTTAACGATTATCTCGCCGCTTACGCGTATATAGGAAAAACGCAAAAAATAGTTCAGTTTCCAGAGTATATCACTTTTTTAAAGAAAGAAAGGGACGCTCAAAAGGCAAAAGATAAGCTGAAAGCGGCGGTTGAAAAATCAACGGAAGTTAAAACAGATTCTCAAGAATAATTTTTTTGACGTTTTCATCAGGCTGTCTTTTAGGCATTGCAAAAGCCGTTTTAATAATAAAATCGGGCGTTAAGTCTTTAAGTTTGCATACTTTTGTGTATTTATTGGCGTTTGAAACGTTAATTTCAGAAATATCAGAAGTGTCGGTAAAAACTATAAAACTTTGTATAAAAGGTCTAAAAATTTCCTCTCGTTTTTCAAACCCCGATTCTTTTAAAATTTTTTCCATTCTTTTGCTAACCTGCTTAAACTGGTTTTCCGACTGTTCAAAAAGGTTTCTTCTTTTCGTAGAAACGGTTTCAACGCCGTTGACTAAAATTTTCATAGGCTCGTTGACGCTTCCGTAAATCTTTGCGTTAGGAAAATATTTGGCTTCAAAAACCATTACCGCAAACGGAAGAGGAGCGGCGGTAAAAGCTATGCTGTCAATTTCCTGACCGTTGACGACAATGTTTTCCTTAGGCTCATATGGCGCGCCCAAGAAAACCTTAGACATTGATTTTAATCTCGCGTTAACTTCGTTTTCAAAAAGGCGTCCCGCTCCGCTTTCGTCTTCAGAAGAAAGCAAGCCCGACAAAACTTTGTTTTCAGATTGCAGCTTTTGCAGTTTCTCTGCAGTTTTATCTTTAGAATTTAACGCTTTTGCGACTTTAATCGCAAGCTCGGTCTCCGTTACGGGCTTTGACATAAAATCTATTATATAGTCGCCGGCTTTTTCGGTTACGGCTTGTCCGTAAGTTTTTTCCATTGCGCTCAAAAGTATCACGGGAAGCGAAGGCGCGTATTTTTTTATATCGGGCAAAATATCAAGCCCCGTTTCGCCCATGCCGAAATGGATGTCAAGGATAAGCAAATCTATATCGTCGGGATTATTTAATAGGTATTTTTTTATCTCAATAGTATTTGAAAACTGCAAAACGCCTACGTTTTTAAAATACTTTTTTATAGTGCGCTCAAGAGAAGCCCTTATGCCCGCGTCGTCGTCTGTAAGCGCGATAGTTTTTTCATTGTATTCCATGTTTTCCCCGCTTTTAAGCTAAATTATAGTTTAAATATACCATTTTTCCACGCCGTCCTCAATAAAAAATTATCTGATGCAAGAAAGCAGCTAAGAAGTTAGGCGGCTAGGCAACGACAAAGGCAAACGGCAAACAGAAAATACCCCGTCAGGCTGCGCCTGCCACCCCTTTTGCAAAAGGGGAATTTAACAGCAAAGGCAACGGCTTCTGTTGAGGGTGTAGAGTTGCCGTTGCCTAGCTGCCTAACTTCTTAGCTGCTTAGCTGCATTCTTTGCATGCTTAGCTGCGTTCTTCAAGGAAAAGTTTGCGGATGCGGTTGCGGTTGTGGGTGATGTGGATAATCATCGCGTCTGAAGCCGCGACGGCGTCGCGGTTTTCTATGGCTTCTATTATAAGTTTGTGCGCGTCGATGGTTTCTTGCCGCAGCGTTTTTTCTGTCGCGCTTGCAAACAGCAATATTGCATGCTGAATAATAGGCATAATGTTTGGAACTACCAAGTTTCCGCTGCTTTGCGCTATTAAAGTGTGAAGTTCTATATCTTTTTGCATGTGGTCTTCGCCTTTGTTCATCAGCGTTTCAACGTCTGCGGCAAGCGTTTTCATTTGCTCAATATCTGCCTGCGACGCAGATATAGCCGCCATAGCCGCAATGCGCGGCTCTATAGCCATTCTAACTTCAAGCAAATCTGTAATAAGTTTCTTTTTATCTTTTATAAATGCAAAACCTAGAGGGTCGTCGGTAACTCCTATTTTTCCGCGCGCCAAAAAAGTTCCCGCGCCATGGCGCACTTCTAAAATATTTCTTCCTACTAGAGATTTTACGGCTTCGCGTATGGTGCTTCTTCCAACTTCAAATAATTTTGACAGCTCAAGTTCATTAGGCAATTTTGCGCCTGATTGAAGATTATTATCAATGATATAGCGCATAAGTTTGTCTCTGGTTTGGTTGATAAGGTCGCTTTCTTTTTTCACAAAAATCCCTTTTTTACAGTTTGTTGAATAATTATAAGCTATAGCGGTATAAAAAGCAATAAATGTTTTTTTATAGACGCGCAGACGCGCCTGTTGAAATGCTAAAACCGCAAATTTTTGTAATATTAAACGCACAACTCATCTGATGAGTTAATGCAAAACTATTGACAAATTTGACCATATATGCTATTTTTAACCATTAACAGCGCATTATTTCATATACTCATCAGATGAGTTATATGAAATAGGGAAGGGTATAATTATGAAAATCAGCAAGATTAATTTATATTGCGTTCCTCCGCGCTGGCTTTTTCTTGAAATGGAAACTGACGAAGGAATTACCGGCTGGGGCGAACCTATAATTGAAGGAAAAGCCGCAACCGTAAAAGCCGCCGTTGAAGAGTTTATCCCCTTTTTGATAGGCAAAGACCCTAAAAATATTGAAGATTTGTGGCAGACTATGTATAGAGGTTTTTTTTATCGCGGGGGACCTGAAATAATGAGCGCGATTTCGGGCATTGACCAAGCGCTGTGGGACATCAAAGGGAAAAAGTTAGGCGTTCCGATATACGAACTTATCGGCGGGCAATGCCGCGACAAACTTAAAGTCTACAGCTGGATAGGCGGAGACCGTCCTTCAGACGTGCGCGCGGCGGCGTTAAAACTCTACGACGCGGGCTGTTCGGCGGTAAAATTAAACGCCACAGAAGAAATGCATTATATAGACGATTTTTCAAAAGTTCAGTCTGTATGCGAACGCATTGCAAGCATACGCGATGAATTAGGATACAAAATAGCTATAGCCGTAGATTTTCACGGGCGTCTTCACAAAGCTATGGCAAAAACGCTTGCTAAAGAACTTGAACAGTTTCGTTTGATGTTTATTGAAGAGCCTGTTCTGCCTGAAAATAACGAAGCCTTAAGAGAAATAGCGCGCCATACTTCAATTCCAATAGCCACAGGCGAAAGAATGTTTAGCCGCTGGGATTTCAAAAAATTATTTTCAGAAGGTTATGTGGATATTATTCAGCCAGATTTATCGCATGCTGGAGGAATAAGCGAAGTAAAAAAAATAGCCGCAATGTCTGAAGCCTACGATATAGCCTTAGCTCCGCATTGTCCTTTAGGTCCTATCGCGCTTGCCGCATGCATTCAAATAGACGCCTGCAGCCCGAACGCTTTTATACAAGAGCAGAGTTTAGGCATACATTATAATAAAGGGACGGAATTGCTTGATTATATTGAAGATAAAAATGTATTTGATTTTAACAACGGATATATAAAAATTCCTACGGGCGCAGGGCTTGGAATAACCGTAAATAAAGAAAAAGTTATACAGGCTTCTAAAATAAGCCACAATTGGAAAAATCCGCTATGGAGAAATTATGACGGAACTGTTGCCGAATGGTAATTTATACAAACGCTCTAAACTAGACGGCAATTACCGGCAAATACAATTAAAACGATATAAAATTTTCCGCAAATAAAAATCCCTCTTCGCATCCCGCTCTCATCGCCGCAATTCACAAAACAGCCGCCAAAACAAGACAAAAACATTTTCAAAGTTAAATTCAGCATTAATTTTATTTTCTGATTAAACTGATATTTTTGCGCCTAAAAACAAGCGCAAATTTAAGGGGTTTATTGAAATGGAAACTTCAATTAAAACTAAAACGAATTCAAAAGAACATAATATTGATTGCATGCTCAAAGATAAGGGCGTATTAGCCGTGATTGAAATTGAACGCAAAGATTACGCCGCGCCTACATGCGAAGCTCTGCTTGCAGGCGGAATATGCGCTATAGAGCTTGCCTTAAGAACAGACGCCGCGCCTGAGTCTATAAAAATTATCAAAAAAACGTTTCCCCAAATGCTTGTCGGAGCGGGAACTCTTATTAGTAAAGGACAGGCTTTGCGCGTAAAAGAGCTGGGCGCAGATTTTGCTCTTTCGCCCGGGTATAATCCTGAAATAGCCGCAGAAACAAAAAAAGCAAAACTTCCTTTTATACCCGGAATTGCCACTCCTACGGAAATAGAAGCCGCAGCGTCTAAAGGATTTAACGTGTTAAAATTTTTCCCCGCGCAAGCCGCAGGAGCGGCGGCGTATTTAAAAAGTATAGATTATCCTTACGCCTATCTCAAATTAAAATATGTTCCTCTTGGAGGCATAAACGAAGAAAATTTATCATTATACGCAAGCATGCCGCAGGTTTTAGCGGTCGGCGGAACATGGGTTGCGCCAAAACAGGCGATAAGATACGGGCAATGGCGCAAAATTACCGCGCTTGCAAAACGCGCTATGGAAATTTGGAACGAAAGCAAATATACGCAGGCGAAATAATATTATTGCGCCGTTTAAAGATTTTTGGCTGCCTTTGGAGGAAACAAATGTCTGAAAAAAAGTTTACGGCGTTTGGCGAAGCGATGGCAAGAATTAGCATGCCGCGCAATTTGCGTTTTCGTCAGTCTTTGCCGGGAAAGGCGCATATAACTTTTGGCGGCGCAGAAATTAACGCGCTTGCCTCTCTTGCAATGCTTGGTCTTCCTACAGATTTTGTAACCGTTTTGCCCGACAACGATATTACGCGTTCGTTTATAGCAAATATGCGTTCGTTAAACGTCGGAACGCGGCACATAATGTTAAGAGAAGGCAGGTTTGGCGTATTTTTTGTGGAAACAGGCTCAAATCAGCGCGCAAGCGGCGTGCTTTACGACCGCGATTTCTCTTCTATTTCTTTAACTCCGCCGCAATTTTACAATTGGGAAGAAATTTTTCAGCAAAGCCGCTGGTTTCATATTACAGGCATTACCCCCGCTCTTTCTAAAAATGCGGCAGACTCCGCGCTAGAAGCTCTTAAACAAGCAAAAAAACACGCGGTTACCGTTTCCTGCGATTTGAATTTTAGAAAAAAATTGTGGAAATGGGACGCTTCTCTATCTTCAAAAGAGCTTGCAAGAAAAGTTATGGCGCGCATTATGCAATATGCGGACATAATAATAGGAAACGAAGAAGACGCCGACGACGTATTAAATATCAAAACGGGAAAAACAGACGTAATTGCAGGCAGGTTAGACATAGAACAATACCCGCAAACCGCGCGCGAAATAGTTAAACGCTATCCTAACGCGTCAAAAGTCGCCTTTACTTTTAGAGAAAGCGTTTCGGCAAACCACAACAATTTGGGCGCAATGCTATACGACGCAAAAAAAGACAGCGCGTGTTTTGCGCCTATGCAAAACGGAAAATACGCGCCTTACGCGATTACAAATATAGTAGACCGCATAGGAGGAGGAGATTCTTTTGCCGCAGGGCTGATATATGCGCTCTCCGACGGCGAACTTTCAAAAAACGACGGCGACTGCGTTGCTTTTGCCGCCGCGGCATCGTGCCTGTGCCACTCTATAAGCGGAGATTTTAACTATGTAAAAAAAGAAGAAATTTTATCGCTTATGAAAGGAAACGCAAGCGCAAGAATAAATAGATAAAAAGCGCGTTTTAAAAATTTAAAAATAAAAAGTTAAGCGGCGGTTTTGCGGTTAAAAACGCAAAATCAAAAATCCAACCGCCGGCGGCGCGATAAAGCTCCGTCGTAAAAAGGAGGCAATTATGTTAAAGAAGTTTTTAAGCGTAGCTTTGGTTTTGTTGCTTGGCGCGGCGTTTTTTAGCGAAGCATTCGCCGCCAAAGAAGTAAAAAAAATAAAAAAAGCAGGAATGAAAGCAGGGATGAAAGTGGGAATGACAGTGGAGGATTTAACAAATCCCGTATGGGCGGCGACATGCAACGAATTAAATAAGCTAATAAAAGCCGAAGGCGGAAAATACACGATTTTAGATTCAAAAGGCAATCCTACTACGCAGATAAGCCAGCTTGAAAACTTTATTAACAATAAAGTAGACGTCGTCATAGTTCACGCGGTAGCGCCAAGCTCGGTAGAGCCTACGCTTAGAACTGCAAGAGCCAAAGGAATAAAAGTTTTCAGCTGGGACAACGACCTTAAAAACGCCGACGTCGTATGGCTTATTAAAAATTACGATTTAGGAAAAGCTATCGCAAAAACGGCGGCAGACTGGATAAATACAAAACACAAAGGTTCGTGCGAAGTAGCGATTTTAAACCACCCCGAACTGCCTATAATTAAAGAGCGCGGCGACGGAATAGAAGCGGGACTTAAAGAATACGCTCCTAAAGCCAAAGTAGTAGCTATAGCTAACGGGTTGAACATAACGCAGGCGATGACGCAGATGGAGACTATCTTTCAAGCGCACCCTAAAGTGAAAGTAGTGGCTTGCATAGGCGGAAATTTGGCTGTGGCGGCAAACGAAGTGGTAAAAGCTACGGGCAGACTTAAACCGGACATCGGCATTTTTGCAGCCGACGCTTCTCCGCAAGAACTTGAAGCTATCGCTAAAAACGAAGCCATACGCTCAAGCATAATAATAACAGGAACTCCCAAAACCAGCGCGCGCGAAATTTACGGATTGATAAAAAAACTCTACGAGGGAAAACCCGTAGAGCGCAATATTTACCGCAAATTTTTCCCGGTAAATAAAGACAATTACAAGGAATTTATATAAACAATACGTTTCGCAAATACTCAAACGCTCAAAGGGGACGGGGTTTTCCCGTCCCCTTATATAATAGGCAACCAAAATGGAGGACGCCGTGTATAGAGCGGATTTTGGCGCGATTTTGCAGTTAAAAAATATCTCAAAGGCGTATTCAGGCATTCATGCATTAGACGGCGTTTCTTTAGACGTTAACCGCGGCGAAGTTCACGCGCTTGCAGGAGAAAACGGCGCGGGAAAATCTACTCTTATCAAAATATGCAGCGGCGCCGTTTGTCCCGACGGCGGAAAAATAATTATAGACGGCAAAGATTTTTCGCATTTAACGCCTAAGACGTCGCAAGAAAAAGGAATAGGCGTGATATATCAAGAATTTAATCTTGTCAACCAGCTAAGCGTTGCAGAAAACATTTTTCTCGGGCGGGAAATAACAAAGGGAATAATAATAGATAAAAAAGAAATGGAACGCCGCGCGGCTGAAATTTTTAAACAGCTTTCAATAGACATAAACCCGCAAACGCTTGTAAGCTCGCTTTCGGTAGGATACCAGCAGATAACGGAAATTGCAAAAGCGCTCTCTATGAACGCCCGTCTTATTATTATGGACGAACCTTCCGCTCCGCTTACAAACGCCGAAACAAGCCGTTTGTTCAGCTTGGTTAGAACGCTAAAAAAAGCGGGCATAACTATTATTTACATTTCGCACCGATTAGAAGAAATTTTTGAACTTTCAGACAGAGTGACCGTAATGCGCGACGGTAAAAAAATAGAAACTTTTGAAACCGCAAAGACCTCGCCGCGCGCTATTATAAAAAGGATGGTGGGAAGAGAGCTTAAAGAAACTTTTCCTTCGCGCAAAAAATACGATGGAAAAGAAGCCGCGCTAGAGGTTAAAAATTTAAGCGGCAACGGCGTCAAAAATATTTCTTTTACAGTAAAGCGCGGCGAGGTTTTCGGCATAACGGGTCTTATGGGCGCAGGACGCACAGAAATTGCAGAAATGATTTTTGCAATAAAACCCAAAAGCGCGGGCGAAATAAAATTAAACGGGACAGAACTTTCCTGCAAAATTCCGCGCGACGCCATAGACAAAGAAATTGCGCTTGTGCCTGAAGATAGAAAAAAACACGGGGTTTTGCTTAGCTTTACTATAAGAGAAAACATCGCAATGCCGATTTTAAAAAAACTTTCAAAGCTGTTTGTAATTAACAAAACAAAAGAACGCGCCGCGGCGGAAAAATATTGTTTAGAACTTAAAATTAAAACCCCTACAATAGAGCAAGCCGTAAAAAATTTGTCAGGCGGAAATCAACAAAAAGTAGTATTGGCAAAATGGCTTGCAACGCAGCCGAAACTTATAATATTAGACGAGCCCACGCGCGGCATAGACGTAGGCGCAAAATATGAAATATACAAACTTATAAACGATATAGCCTTAAACGGCAAAGCGGTAATAATAATTTCTTCAGAAATGCCGGAACTTATAGGGCTGTGCGACCGCATTATGGTAATTGCCGAAGGCGCAATGATGAAAATTTTAGAAAAAAAAGAGTTTAGCCAAGAAACTATTATGAAATACGCGTCGGCAGGCAGCGCAAAAAAGGAAGGGGACGCGGCATGAATGTAAAAACAAACGAGCTGTTTAAAAGATATGGAATTTTTCTTGTGCTTGCGGTATTGACG
>JAISLV010000143.1 GCA_031277075.1 Endomicrobium sp.
TGCATAGATTATTGGACAAAGCGGAAATTCTTGCAAAAGCGCGGGTCATAATAGCCGTTGCAGGAATGGAAGGAGCTTTGGCGTCTGTGGTGGGCGGGATTGTGAGCTGTCCTGTAATAGCCGTTCCAACAAGCGTAGGATACGGAGCAAGTTTTGGCGGAATAACGGCTTTGCTTGCAATGCTCAATTCTTGCGCAAACGGCGTTTCCGTAGTCAACATAGACAACGGTTACGGCGCAGGCGTAATAGCCGATAGGATAAATAGGATGACGGATGCATAGATGCATGAAACGGCAAAGAGCAAAATGCGGCTAAGCGGCTGGGCGGATAAGTAACGACAACAACGGACAGATGGACGCATAGAGGCGCGGCGCAAACGGCAAAAGAAAGCAAAAACTGACGACAACAAACAAAATGTCAATAAACCTTATAGACGCGCAAGGAGATATTTTGATTACAAATAGAAAGTATGTAATTACGGGGGCTACTTCGGGTATAGGCAATGCTTTAGCAGTGAGATTTTCCAAAAACAACGTTGTTTTTGCGGGGTATAGAAACAAAGATTTTGTAGAAAACTTGAAAAAAATATCTTCAAATATCATTCCTTTTTATATTGATATGGAAGAGAAAGGCTCTATCAGCCGCGCCGCCGAGTATATTAAATCTCAAGCTGACAAAATAGACGTTCTCGTCAACGCGGCGGGATACGTTGTCGGCGGAGCGATGGAAAGCGTTGATGTCGACGATATAAGAAAACAATTTGAAGTGAACGTTTTTTCTCATTTGGATTTCAGCCAACAATTGCTGCCTGTGTTAAAAGACAAAATAATAAATATAAGTTCTATGGCAAGTTTTGGGATATTTCCGTTTATCGCGCCTTATTGCGCGTCAAAAAGATCTTTGGACATACTATTTAATTTAATGCAAATTGAAATGAGCGCAAAAAGCGCGTTAAAAATCGTATCCGTTAAGCCCGGCGTAATAGCCACCGCGCTATGGGGAAAGTCTATGGAACTTAACAAAAAATCTATAGAAAAAGCCAAAGACGGATACGCCGAAGCGATAGAATACCTTAGAGAAAGCGCCTACAAAAATCAGACGAACGGATTAAACGTTGAAAAAGTTGTAGATTTGATTGTTAAAATAGATTCTTGCAGACGTCCAAAATCTTCCTATACAATAGGCGCAGACGCAAAAGTTGCCGCAATTTTTTCTATGCTGCCGCAGCGGCTGGTCAATTTTATGGTAAAAAAACTTTTACATCAAAAAATAAAAAGATAAATAAAAAACAGCAGAGAGGCAAAGGCAAAAAACAGGTTTTAACGGTTTTTCAGCAAGGCGCAACGTTTAAAAAAGGATATAGTCAAAGTGAAAAAGTTGATAATAGGCGTTTCTATTATTGTGTTTTTGTTTATAGGCTGCATATTTATTTCTCCATACTGGACATTGCACAATATAAAATCCGCTGTTAAAAGTAATGATAATTATGCGATTTCCGAATACATAGATTTCCCAAGCGTCCGCCAAAGTATTAAAGACCAAATGAATGTGACGATAGCAAAAGAGATTGACAATGAAAAAATAAAAGACAATCCTTTCGCCGTATTTGGAGCGGTAATCGCCGAGTCTTTAATAGACGTAATGATAGACGCATATATTACCCCCGCAGGGCTTGCGCAAATAATGTCTGGTAAAAAGATAGATATAGATATTCAATCGAAAACGCAGGAAAAGAATGAAACGGTCAATAATGCGCCGCATAAAAAACCTTTCTCAGACGCTTCTATGGGGTATAAATCTTTTAAGAAATTTGTAGTAAGTATAAAAGATGAAGAAAACGGAGAAGTTCAATTTGTTTTACGGCGATACGGTTTAAGCTGGAAACTCACTGAAATCATCTTGCCGATATAACAAAGACAAAAAACAAAAAAAAGCGGCTAAGAAGTTAAGCCGCTACGGCAGTTAGGAAACGGCAACAGCAAAAACAAACGGCAAACCCCGTCAGCCTGCGGCTGCCGCCCCTTTACAAAAGGGGAATAAAGACACAAACTATAAGCTGTTAGTTCCCCAAGTATTTGTTGGAGCGCGAATTGAAATGCGGTCTTTTCCGCGCCGTAGACGCGCTCGTAAAGTCGCTTCCTTCGCGGAAGCGTGAATTGAAATGCAGTCTCCTGCGCAATCTACGCCGCAGTGGGGGGTCGCTTCTTTCGCGGAAGCGTGAATTGAAATCCTGAGGGAATAACGCCTGACGATAAACTTATCGGTCGCTTCTTTCGCGAAAGCGCGAATTGAAATTAAGAGGGTTTTAAGATGAAAACTATTTTTTTAGATTTATCTATGGGCGCAAGCGGGGATATGCTTTTTGGCGCGCTGCTTGGGCTTGTGAAAAATAAAGACGCTTTTATTAAAAAAATTAATGCTATCGGTATTTCGCGCGTTAAAATAAGCTGTAAAACGCTCGTTAAAAACGGCGTCGCGGGGAACAAGGTTTTTGTAAAAATAGACGGGCAAGAAGAATGGCGCGCCGTATCTAAACACAGCGCGGTTTCCCGCCATGAACACAGAAAATTAAAAGATATTGAAAATATAATTTCAAAGTTAAAAATTTCTAAAACCGTTAAAGAAAACGCAAACGCAATTTATCAAAGTTTAGCGCAGGCTGAAAGCAAAGCGCACGCTTGCAAAATTTCTCAAATACATTTCCACGAAATAGGCGAACTTGACGCGGTCGCAGATATTGTAGGAGTATGTATGCTAATTGAAGAGCTGGACGTTGAAAAAATAGCCGCCTCGCCTGTAAATATAGGCGGCGGTTTTGTTAAATGCGCGCACGGCGTTTTGCCTGTTCCCGCGCCTGCCGCCGCCGAACTTTTAAAGGACATTCCAATTTATAGCGGCGAAATTAAAGAAGAGCTTTGCACGCCTACGGGCGCGGCTATTGTAAAATATTTTGTAAAAGAGTTTGGGAATATCCCTAAAATGAAAATTCAAGCCGACTCTTTTGGGTTTGGCTCAAAAGACTTTGAAACTTTAAACGCCGTCCGCGCTTTTTTTGGCGTATCGGGCGCAGAGCTAGACGGATGCCGCGCATGCGAAGAAATAGTTAAACTAGAATGCAATTTAGACGATATGACAGGCGAAGAAATAGGTTTTGCTTTTGAAAGAATTTTAGAAAACGCCGCTTTAGACGTTTGGATAACGCCTATACAAATGAAAAAAAATCGTCCCGCAGTTTTGTTTTCGCTGTTGTGCCAAAAAGAGCGGGCTGATTTTTTTGCGGAATTAATTTTAAAGCACACTACAACTTTCGGCGTGCGCAAAGAAACAATTTGCAGATACGCGTTAGAGCGTAAAATAGAAACAAAAAAAACTCCCTTCGGCGCAGTCCGCGTTAAAACGGGGTTTGCAAAAAATATAAGCAAATCAAAACCCGAATACGAAGATATTAAAAAATACGCGGCAAATTTTGACAAAAAAAGCGGATGAATTAAACAGAAAGAAGAAAAAATTTGAATTTTAATGCGTTAAATGGCAAATAAGCAAAAACATATAGGCGCGGCGGAGCGTTATCTGAAGAAAAAGACGCTTGCAGAAATATTTGACGATTAAAAAAAAGCGTAAATGTTAAAACGCCAATAATAGGTTTATACAAAGACAAGTCGCGTATTGTCTTATTTTAAAAGAGGATATTATGATGAGAAAAAAATTGATTTTGTTTTCTGCGCTGTTATTGTCGGTAATTACGGCGTTGTCTGCCTGCGGTAAAAAAGAAGAAACGGAGACGTCTTTGTCTGCAAGGGTTTTCCCGCCAAACATTACGAGCTATTATACTAACGACGCGGGCGAATCCGTTTTAGACGCTCCAAGTCCTACGGGCTTTTATTTTGAAGAATCTGCGGCAAACGTAGATTTGCTCAATAAAGAGCTGACTTCAATAAGCGTTTCGCCAAAAGCGGACGGCGTTTGGCAATGGAACAACGAATACAGCTTAGTTTTTATCCCCAAACAAGACTGGCCTGCCGGCGAAACGTATAAAATAACTTTGCCGAAAGAAATTTTTTCGCCAAGCTATAAAGCGAAACAATATTCTTACGAAGTTCAAACGCCGAAATTTAGAGTTGAACTAACCGATTTTAGACTTTATCAAAATCCGAAAAATCCAAGAACCCATCAGCTTCAAGCCGAATTTTCCTTTACGCATCCTGTAGACGATAAAAATTTCGAACAAAATTTAAGTTTTAAAATAAACAATAAAAAATTCCCTTTTTCCGTAACTTACGACGCTATAAAACGGAGAGCGTTTGTAGTTTCCCAGCAGATAACAATTTTGCCTAAAAGCCAAACCGCCGTAATAGAACTTGACGAGGCGAAAACTACAAACGGCGGCAAACCGTTTAAAGAAAAGTTAAAAGGCGAAGTTGATATTCCTTCTCAAGATAAATTTTTTAAAATATCAAACGTTTCTTCAAGAATAGTCAACAACGACAAAGAAGAACCCGAACAATTTATTGAAATTTCTTTTACGGACGGCGTTGACGCAAAAGAACTTTACGATAAAGTTGAAGCGTATCTTTTGCCTATTTATAAATCTAACGAAGACGCGCGGCGCGGCGAAATTTACGACGACGAAGACGTATTTGAAGGATATTACGACTCAAACGGTTCTTGGGTAGAGCCGCAAAGATACAGACGCCCGTACAGCTATAAATGGAAATTTGCCGAGATAACGCCTGAAGTATTGAGCTTATCGCAAAAACTTGACCTAAAACAAGTTGAAACCGCCGACGCGATAAACGGCTCTTATATGTTTAAATACAGAGCCGCAGATATGGCGGCAAGATATTTGTTCGTAAGAGTTAAAGGCGAAATAAAATCGCAAATAGATTTTGTAATAAAAAATCCTTCGGAATATCTTATTAGGTCTGCGGGATTTCCAAAAGAAGTGCAATTTTTACAAAACGGGGCGATACTGCCGCTTGAAGGGTCGCGCGAACTCACTTTTAAAACCAGAGGCGTTTCGGGCGTAAAAGTAAAACTTGCAAGAGTAATGCCGCAGCAGATTAACCATTTAATTTCGCAGACTTACGGCTCTTTTACTAATCCGCATTTTGTAAATTATTCTTTCGACCAAAGCAATATATCGCAAAGTTTTGAAAAAAGCGTTCAGCTTACGGCGGGGATAGAAAAAGCGAATTATTCTAGCGTAAATATGGAAGAGTTTTTAAAGTCGCGCGATTCGTCGGGTTTATTTTTCGTTCAAATAACGGGCTGGAATCCAAAAACCGGCAATTCCGAAGGAATATACGACAAACGTTTTATTTTAGTTACAGATTTAGCTTTGCTGGTTAAAAAAGATTCGTCAGACAGGCACTCGGTTTTTGTTATGTCAATAAAAGACGGTTTGCCCGTAAGCGGAGCTAAGGTTGAAATTTTAGGCAAAAACGGATTGCCTGTTCTTACAAGCCGCACAAACGAAGAGGGATACGCGCAGTTTGACAAAATAGACGGCTACAACAATGAAAAACAGCCCGTAGCCTACATTGTTTCTAGGGGAAACGATATTTCGTTTATGCCGTTTTTAAGAAACGATAGAGAAGTGAACTTTTCAAAGTTTGATATAAGCGGACAGCATTCAAGCTCAAAAGACGACAGGCTTAAAGCGTTTATATTTTCAGACAGAGGAATTTACAGACCGGGCGACGAGATGAACTTTGCAATGATAGTGAAAGACGACAAATGGGGCGACGCTTCGGGCGTTCCAATACAATTTGAATTAGAAGACCCTTCGGGCAAAGTTATTTTCAAAAAAACCGTCGCTTTAAATTCAAGCGGTTTTTTTACCGTAGACGCAATTAAAACCAGCGAAGTTTCCCCGACGGGTTCATATTCGGCAAACGCCTATATAGCGCACAGTTTTGACTCTTTTTCGTTTATAGGAAATACGCATGTAAAAGTTGAAGAGTTTAGAACCGACGCCATAAAAGTAAACGCTAAAATTACGGGCGCGTCGGGCTTGGGCTGGACTGTGCCTGAAGATTTAAAAGGATTTGTCTACGCGTCAAACTTTTTTGGAACGCCGTCGCAGGAACAAACCGTAGAGGCGTCTTATTCTTTAAGTCCGGCGCAGTTTAAGTTTTCAAAGTATTCGGGTTTTATTTTTCAAGACCCCTATAAGTTAAACAATAGAAACGCCATAAAAAGCGTCGACGAAACTTTTCCAAAGACCAAAACAGACGAAAGAGGAGAAGCTTCTTTCGACATTGATTTGTCAAAATATTCCGGCGGAACTTATAATTTGTCTTTTTACGCTCAAGTTTATGAAGCTGGAAGCGGAAAAAGCGTTTTGGCTTACGCGTCGGCAAGAGTTTCGCCTTATAAATATCTTGTAGGCTATAAAACCGATTCAAATTTGTCTTATCTTAACAAATCTAGCGAGGCTTCCGTAGAGCTTATAGCCGTAGATAACGATTTAAATCAAATTGAACTAAAGAATTTAAAACTTAAACTTTTGCAAAGACAGCATATTTCTTCTCTTGTAAAACAAGACGACGGCGCGTATAAATATCAGTCGTCAGTTAAAGACGCTTTAATAAGCGAAACTCCTTTTGTCTTAAATAAAGCAAACGCGAAATTGCCGCTAGATTCCGCTAATCCCGGAAATTACGTAGTTGAACTTGAAGACGAAACAGGCGCTAAAATTTTAAGTTTCGGATATTTTGTCGCGGGTTCTTCAAACCAGTCTTTGAGTATAGAAAAAGACGCTAATTTAACGTTAAACCTTGAAAGCGACGACGTGGAACCGGGCGGACGGCTGAAATTAAATATTACTGCTCCGTATACGGGCAGCGGATTAATAACCATAGAGAGAGAAAAAGTCTACGCTTACAAGTGGTTTAAAACAAATTCTAACAGCTCTATTCAAACCATAACGGTTCCAGAAAACATTGAAGGCGACGCCTACGTTGTAGTTTCTTTTATCCGTTCGCAAGATTCAAAAGAGATATTTTCAAGCCCACACTCTTACGCCGCAGTTCCTTTCAAAATAAGCCTTGCCAAAAGAGTTTTGCAGATAGATTTAAAAGCTCCGCAGGTTTTGCGCCCGGGCGACGAGCTTGAAATAAGTTATAAAACTTCGCAGCCTGCAAAAATCGTCGTTTTTGCAGTTAACAGCGGCATTTTGCAGGTTGCAAAATATACGCTCCCTAAACCTCTGCCTTTCTTTTTTAGAAAATCGGCTCTAGAAATTATTACTTATCAAACGGTTGACTTGATATTGCCCGACTATAAAATAGTAAGAGAAGCCGCAAGTATAGGCGGAGACGACTCTGAATACGGCGAGTCTAAGGCTAAAGAAAAAATAGCGAAAAACATCAACCCTTTTTCAAGGAAAACCGACAAGCCCGTAGTGTTTTGGTCTAAAACGCTTAACTCTTCTACCGAATTTCAAACTGTAAAATATAAAGTGCCAGATTATTTTAACGGCGAAATTACGGTAATGGCGGTAGCCGCAAGCAAAGAACAGGCGGGCAGCGCGCAGAAAGAAACGATAGTAAAATCTCCCGTGATAATTTCCCCCGTTGCGCCTCTTGCGGCTATAGAAGGCGACGAATTTGAAGCAAGCGCGACCGTTTCTAACAATATTGACGGCTCAAAGAGCGCCGAGCTTGAAGTTTGGCTTGAAACCGACGAAAAATTTGAAACGCTCGGCGTCAATAATCAAAAATTTGACATTAAGGAAGGCGGCGAAAAAACCGTAAAGTTTAAATTGAAAACTCTTTCAAAGTTAGGCTCCGGCGCTTTAACTTTTAAAGCCAAATATAAAAATGAGGTCTTCAAATCTGTCGTCAGCGTCAGCGCGCGCCCTGCTTACGTTTATCAAACGAGAATTGTTTCGGGCGTTTCAGGGAAAGAGAAAGTAAAAGTTGAAGATTTTGCAAGAACGATGTATGACGAGTTTGCGTATAGAGAAGTTTCGGCTTCTTATAATCCGCAGATAATATTTCCGGCGTTAAAAAGATATTTTACGGCTTATCCTTTCGGATGCACGGAACAAATAATAAGCGCGGCGTTTCCTTTTATTTACGGAGCGGCTTCAGACAGAGGGGCGGAACAAAAATACAAGCAAATTTTTACAACCCCGCAGGGTACTTTAAAAATACCGGATAATGGCGAGAGGCAAAACTACAAGCAAACTTTTATAACCCCGCAGGAACAGCAAACTCTTTTTAACGAAACGCTTTCAAACATCAGTTTAAGACAGCAAAGTTCGGGCGGTTTTTCTCTTTGGGCGGACTTCGACGCTCCCGTTCACGCTTACGCTACGCTTTACGTTTTACACTTTTTTACAGACGCTAAAGAGCTTGGGTATCCTGTTCCTTCAGACATTCTTAACAAAGGCAAAAACTGGCTTATAGATTATGCAAGCGGTTTGCCTGCGTCTTTTGAAGACGCAAAGCTCAAGGCTTACGCAAATTATATTTTGACTAGAAACAATTATATAACCACAAACAACCTTATAAGAATTGAAGAGTATCTTGCAAGAAACCATAAAAAATGGGAGCAAAGCATAACGGCGGCTTATCTTGCCGCATGCTATAATATGCTGAAAGATTTTGAAAAAGCAGAGAAACTCATAAACTCTTATAAGCCCGACGCTAAAGATAAGTTTATTTTTTATTCCGATTACGATTCAAGTTCGCAAAGAAACGCCGTGTATCTCTATCTTTGCAACAAACATTTTGCAGAAAATTTAAACCCCGAAGCGCGCTCTATTGCAGACGGGCTTGTCAAAGTAATTTTAGACGGCAAATACAACACTATTTCGGCTTCGCAAACGCTTCTTGCGCTTCTTTCTTACGGAGCGTCAAACGCAGGGCTAGACGCAAACATTTCAATTTCTGCGATAGACGAAACAAAAAAAGAAACTCCGCTAACGCTTGCGCAAGACCCTTTCCCGTATTCGCAATTTGATTCAAACGTAAAGTCTTTTGCTATAAACGCGCCAAAATCCGGGCAAGATATGGACGTTTACTATTCGGTTTTACAGCAGGGCTTTGATAAAACCGCAAAAGATTACGCCAAAGGAATAGAAATCAGCAGAGAATATTTTGATGAAAACGGATTGCGCGTTAAAAGCGCGGCGCTTGGGCAGATTATAACTGTAAAAATAAAGGTAAGAGCTTCTTCAAACGACAATTTGTCTTTAGCGGTTGTAGATTTGCTCCCCGCCTGTTTTGAAATAATAAGCGGAACGCAGCAAGGAAGCTATGCAAGCTGCGACGCAAGAGAAGACAGAATGATTTTTTATCCGACAGTTTCAAAAAAAATCACAGAACTAACGTATAAAGTAAAAACCGTAACAAAAGGAAAATTCACAATTCCCGGAATTTTCGCCACAGCAATGTATGACCCGGAAATAAGCGCTTTAGGCAAACAGGAAAAAATAGAAATTTTGGAGTAAACGGCGTAAAGAGCAGCTAAGAAGTTAGGCAGCTAAGCAACTAGGCAAAGGCAAAAGCGAACTGCAAATACCCCGTAAGGCTGGTACAATGTACCCGTCTGCCGCCCCTTTTTGCAAAAGTGGCGGCAACGGAGCCGACGGGGTATTTGCTTTTGCCGTGTCGCATTTGTGCGGCAAGACGAAGTTTTTTGGGCGGGAGTTTGGGTTTTGAGTATTGCAAGCATCGCTTAAGCGGCGTAAACGGTAATCAAAAGGTTAAAGGAAATGGGAAAAAGCATTTTTATACGGCGGCTGTTTTGCGGTGTTGCAATATGCAAAACTGCAGCGCGCCGTTTTTTTATTTGTCTGCCGCGCATAGCGGCATCGGCAGCAGCCGTCGCCGTAGCCGTAGCTGCAGCCGTAGCTTGTAAATTCGGCTTTTTAAAAAAACCGTTTTTTAAATTTGTATTAATAGCCGCCTGTTTTTTTAGCGTTCTTCTTGCGGCGCGTTTTTTTCCAAAAGCTCCTATTTTAAACGGGTATTCTTTTTCAACGGCTATTTTTGACGCAAACGGAAAACTTTTGCGCATTAGCGCGGCAAAAGACGGGCAGTACAGGCTTTTTGTTCCCCTCTCGAGCATGCCTAAATCTTTAAAATACGGGACATTGTTATACGAAGACAGATTTTTTTATTTTCATCCCGGCTTTAACCCTGCGGCTCTTGTAAAAGGTTTTTGGATAAGCGTAATAAAAAAACAGCGCGCCGTCGGCGCGTCTACAATTTCTATGCAGACGGCAAGGATTATTTACGGCATTAACAGTTCAAGTATACGCGGAAAAATTAAGCAGATATTTGCGGCTCTGTGGCTTGAAGCGCGCTACTCAAAAGACGATATTTTAGAAGCCTATTTAAATATAGTTCCTTACGGATACAATATTGAAGGCGCGGGCGCGGCTTCGTTAATTTATTTTTCGGTTAAACCTAAAGATTTAAGCATACTAGAATCTTTTTCTCTGTGCGTTATACCTCAAAACCCGAATTTTAGAAGACTTTCAGACGCGCGCATTAGAGAAAGAACCGAACGGATGAGAAAGCTGATTTTTAAAAAATGGGTGAAAAAATATCCTCAAGATTTAGACAAAGAAAATTATTTCAATATGCCTCTGCTGGTGAGAAAGCCCGGCAAACTCCCCTTTTACGCTCCGCATTTTACCGACAGAATTTTAAACTCTTCAACGGCTTTAAGCTCTAAACAAGAAGGAATAATCAATACTACTCTCAATTTAAGCCTGCAAAAAGTGATAGAAGCAAAAATAAAAAGTTATATAGACAGAAAATCTTCTTTAGGCATAAATAACGCAAGCGCGATTTTAGTAAATTACAAAACTATGGAAGTCGCCGCGTATATAGGGTCTGCGGATTTTTTTGACGACGCTATTGAAGGGCAGGTCAACGGGCTTTCCGCTTACCGCTCTCCGGGTTCAGCAATGAAACCGTTTATTTACGCTTTGGCTTTAGACAAGGGAATTATACATCCGCTCACGCTTTTAAAAGACACGCCTAAACATTACGGAATTTTTGCGCCCGAAAATGCCGATAAAGATTTTTTAGGTCCCGTTTTTGCAAAACGCGCTTTAACCCAAAGCAGAAATATTCCCGCTATAGATTTGCTGATTAAAGTAACGCCGGAATCTTTTATTGAACTTTTAAAAAAAGCTGAAATAGCAAATTTAAAAACGACGGATTATTACGGCTCTTCTCTTATTATAGGCGGTTTTGAAATTTCAGCTGAAAAAATAGCGCGTCTATACGCCATGCTTGCAAACGGCGGAATAATGCAAAACTTAAAATTTACAAAAGGTTTGCCAAACGTAAGAGAGCGCGTATTGTCGCCCGAAGCCGCTTTTTTAACGCTTGATATGCTTAAAGATAATGTAAGACCCGCCGGCGCAGACAGTATTGATTTAGAAATATACTGGAAAACAGGCACGTCTTACGCCTATAGAGACGCTTGGACGGCGGGCGTTTTTGGGGATTACGTATTAGTAGTATGGGCGGGAAAGTTTAACAATGAAGGAAACCAAACTTTTACGGCGCGTCAAGCGGCGGCGCCTTTATTTTTTGAAATAATAAAAGCTGTTTTGCTGGAAGACCAAAGCCTTATAGGCTCAAAACTTGAAGCTGGAAATTTAAATTTAAGAGAAGTTCCCGTTTGCGCCGTCTGCGGCGATTTGCCAAACGCCTTTTGCGCAAAAACTTTAAAAACTTATTTTATCCCGTTAAAGTCGCCCATAAACGTTTGCAATGTTTGCCGTCCCGTTTATATAGATAAAAAAACGGGTTTGAGAAGCCCTTATTACGACCCGCAAAAAACAAAAACCGTAATTTATGAGTTTTGGAGTTCAGAAATTTTGTCGGTGTTTGAAGCCGCAGGCATTGCGCAAAGAACGCCGCCGAAATTTTTGCCCGATGTGGAAATAAACGAAGTTTCAAGCTATGGAACCCCGCCGCAAATAATTCTTCCTGCGCGCAATATATCTTACGTCGTTAGAGCGCGCGACTACGAAATAGAGCAAACGGCTTTTAAAGCCGACTCCGATAGCGACGCAAAAGCTATTTTTTGGTTTTTAGACGACAAATATATAGGGCAAAGCAAACCCGGCGAGGTTCTTTTGGCAAAAACGCAAAGCGGCGTTTTCAGCGTAAAAGCCGTTGACGATTTAGGCAGAAGCGCGGAAAGCAAACTCAAAGTTGAAATAATAGGGCGGTAAAAATTTTAAAAGGACGCATAGAGGCATGGACGCATGGCGGCAAAGAGCAAAAAACTCAGCTGGGCAAAGGCGTTAAATTGGCGGCAGGCTTGCCCGCTGAGGTTTTCCCGTTGCCTTGTCTATTCATTAAAATATATGGGTTTTTAGAGACACCCAATAGCAAGAAGGGGGAGAGATTATACCCATCTTTTAACCCAGTATGATGATGATTTGAGTTTAATAGAATTTTTGATATAATTCCTTTTATAGTCATAGTGCTTATTTGCCAAATACACGTATTTCAATCTTACTTAGGGTGTCTC
>JAISLV010000010.1 GCA_031277075.1 Endomicrobium sp.
GCAGCAAAGATCATTACGCCCTAAGGCTTGAAAAATTAGGTTTTTCAAGGAAACAAATTTTGCTTATAACATATTCGGCGTGTTTGCTTTTTGCTTCCTGCGCTTTTTTGTTTACGTCAATAAGCGCGGTGTATTCTTTGCTGATATTTTCTTTCGTTCTTTTTCTTTTATGGTTTGCAAGCATAAAACTTGCTATGGTTAAAATGGATTAGAAGTTCATTTTTTTAACGCGGGTACAAACAATGCGGAAAACGGTAATAATCGGCGCGGGAATCAGCGGTTTAAGCGCGGCGTATTTTTTGAAAAAAGATTATGTGATTTTAGAAAAAAACGCTCGGGCGGGCGGTTTATGCCGTTCTTTTTACGAAGACGGCTTTACTTTCGATTGTTCGGGGCATTTTATTCACATAAAAGATAAATCGGTAAAAATGTTTGTAAATAAATTTTCCGGCGGATTGGATGAAATAGAAAGAAACGCTTCAATTTATCTGCGCGGCGGGTTTATTCCTTATCCCTTTCAGGCAAATCTCTATTATCTTGACGAGAAAATAAAAGAAGAATGCGTGCGGGGCGTTTTAAACAGAAAAGAAACGCAAGTTTCGACGTCTATGCCTTTTATATATTGGAGCCAAGCTATGTTTGGCAAAGGCATAACGAAATATTTTATGAAACCGTATAATCAAAAACTTTGGAGCTGCGATTTAAAAAAGATGACGGCTTTATGGTCCGGCGCTTTTGTGCCTAAGCCCGACGCTCAGGAAATCGTAAAATCGGCGTATTCAAAAAATAAAAAATCTTACGGCTATAACAGCGTTTTTTATTATCCAAAACGCGGCGGCTGTCAGTCTTTAATAGACGGACTTCTTAAGAAAACGGAAGTTTGTTTGGGCGTTAAGGCGCGGCAAATAGATTTAAAAAGAAAAAATATTTACGCTTCAGACGGGCAAAAAATTTCTTTTGACAAAATTATTTCAACGCAGCCGCTGACCGAACTTGTAAATCAAATTCAAAACGTTCCCGAAGCCGTAAAAGCCGCTTCGTCGAAACTTAAAGCCGCTTCCGTGCACTGCGTAAATATCGGCGTGAAATCGGACGCGGGCATACCGAGCGTTTTAAAAAATAGGCATTGGGTTTATTTGCCAGAAACAAAGTTCCCTTTTTATAGAATAGGCGTCTATTCAAACGTAAATAAATTTTCCGCGCCGAAAGGCTCTTACAGTTTTTACGTTGAATACTCAAGCTCAAACGGCAAATATAAAAACAGCGAAAATGCCGTTGAAGATTTAATAAAAGCGGGCTTTATAAGACGCGAAGACAAAATAGAAGCCGTAAATATAGTAGATATGCCTAACGCATATGTGATTTTTGACAATAACCGTCAAGCAAGTTTTGATATAATAGACGGATATTTAAAAAAGAACGGAATTTCAAGCGTCGGACGATACGGCGCGTGGGAATATTCTTTCATAGAAAAAAACATAAAAGACGCTATTCAAGCCGCCGAAATAATAAACATTTCTTAACCGCCGCGTCGACACGAGATAGTTTCAGCGCGACGGCGCGGGAAATGGCAAGGGCAATGTATGTTGTCGTCGACGTTTGCCTGTTTGACGGGCTTGTTTTTGCGTCTATCGTTTGTTTTTATATATTTTTTAGTTCAAAGGAAATACAAATATGAAAAAAGTTAGGGCGTTAATTTTGAGGACGGCGGGAACAAATTGCGATTGCGAAACGCAGTCCGCTTTTGAGCTTTGCGGAGCGGTCGGAGAGAAAGCGCATATAAATGCGCTTATTAAAGATAAAGATAAAATTTTTGAGTACGATATTTTGGTTTTTCCCGGCGGTTTTTCTTACGGCGACGATATAGCGTCGGGTAAAATTTTAGCCAACGAAATAAAAAATAAGCTCGGCGCTCAAATAAAAAAGTTCGCTTTAAGCGGGCGTCCTATAATAGGAATATGCAACGGGTTTCAAGTTCTTGTAAAAATGGGCTTATTGCCCGATACTGATTTGTTTGAGCAGGTTTCAACTCTTTCATATAACGATTCCGCTAAATTTGAATGCCGTTGGACATATCTTAAAACTCAAAAAAAAGTAAGCGAAAACTCAAAAGCTGTAATTAAAAACAGGGTAAAACGGGCGGAATGTCTATGGACGCAAGGGCTGCCTGAAATTATCAGTCTTCCCGTCGCGCACGGCGAGGGGAAATTTATGCCTAAAGATAAAAATCTTTTGGAAGAATTAAATAATAATAATCAAATAGTTTTTAGATACTGCGCAAAAGACGGCGGCGAGCCGAACTACCCTCTTTCGCCTAACGGTTCTGTTGAACAAATTGCCGGCATTTGCAATAAAAAAGGCAATGTCTTTGGGCTTATGCCTCACCCAGAAAGATACGTCTACGCGCTTCAGCATCCCGCCAGAGAAACATATAACGGACTGCACGGCTGGGGAAAAATAATTTTCCAAAACGCCGTTGATTACGCGAGACGGTAAAAACGCAAATGGACATTTCTAAAAAACTATAATTAAAATTTCTGAAGTTAGGCGCGGTTGCGCTTGTCAAAGAATATATTCGTATGCTATAATTTGCGTCAATTGATAAAGGGCTGTCTCTAAATGTCCGTAATTTTTGAGATAATGTCGGTATCGTGGTTTTTAGAGACGTTAATATGCATAAACAACTCGGAGGCTTAAAATGGCAAAGGACGAAAAACAGAAAGCTCTAGATTTAGCTCTTTCGCAAATTGAAAAAGATTTCGGCAAGGCGGCTATTATGAAACTTGGCGACCGCGCGAAAGAAAAAGTCGACGCTATACCTACGGGCGCTTTGCCTTTAGATATCGCTATAGGAATAGGCGGAATTCCGCGCGGAAGAATTATTGAAATTTACGGTCCTGAATCTTCAGGCAAAAGCACGCTTGCGCTTTGTATGGTTGCAGAGGCTCAAAAACTCGGCGGGATAGCCGCTTATATTGACGCCGAACACGCAATGGACGCGGAATACTCTTCAAAACTCGGCGTTAATACGGACGACCTTTTAATTTCCCAGCCCGATTCAGGCGAACAAGCTCTTGAAATATGCGATAAACTTGTGCGTTCAGGCGCGGTTGATATTATTGTAGTAGATTCGGTGGCGGCTTTAGTTCCTAAAGCCGAAATTGAAGGCGAAATGGGAGATTCTTTTATGGGTCTTCAAGCTCGTCTTATGAGTCAAGCGCTGAGAAAACTCACGGGGACGATTTCTAAAACAAGAACTTCTGTAATTTTTATTAATCAGATAAGACAAAAAATCGGCGTTATGTGGGGAAATCCTGAAACCACAACGGGCGGGTTGGCGTTAAAATTTTATTCTTCCGTGAGATTAGACATAAGAAGAATAGAATCTGTTAAAAAAGGCGATGAAGCGATAGGAAACAGAGTAAGGGTAAAAGTTGTAAAAAATAAAGTCGCCGCGCCGTTTAAACAGGCGGAATTTGAAATACTTTTTGGAGTAGGCGTTGACAAAATGGGATATTTGCTAGATATGGGCGTTAACGACAATGTTATTGAAAAAGCGGGAGCTTTTTTTAGCTATAAAGGCGAACGCTTAGGTCAGGGTAGGGATAATGCTAAAACATTTTTAACCGAAAACCCGCATATAGCCGACGAAATAGAAACTCAAATAAGAGCAAAAGCCTTTGGAGAAGCGCAATTGCCAAAAGAAGCAGAGCCGAAAAAAGAAGAAACTGCAAAGGAAAAACCGTCAAAAGCCGCAAAAAAATAAAAGTCGGATTTTGCATTTTAAATTAATAAATAATATAATTACGCAATATGCCAAAATGATAAAGGTGATAGAAATGTCAAATCAATTGTATCTCGGAATAGATATGGGCGGAACTAACGTTAAAATTGCCGTCGTAAACGCTTACGGGGATATTATTGAAGAGGTTGTGATGAAAACCGCTGTTGACGCAAAACCTATTGCGGCGGTTTTAGCTATAGTGAGAAAAGCAAAAGAGTTTAAAAACTATTCTAAAACAAAAACCATAGGCATAGGCATAGCAGGCGACATTGACTTCATAAGAGGAAAAGTGCGGTTTTCCCCAAATCTTTATATGTGGAAAAACGTAGCGCTAAAAAGTATGATTGAACGGTTGACGCGCAAAAAGACTTTAGTAGATAACGACGCAAATACAGCCGCTTTAGGAGCTTTTTGGCTTGACGCAAAGGCGAAGTACGACTCTTTAGTATGTATTACTCTAGGCACGGGCGTAGGCGGAGGGATAATTCTTGACAAAAAAATATATAGAGGCGCAAGCGGCAGCGCGGGCGAAATAGGGCATATTACAATAGACCCTTTCGGAAAGAAATGCAATTGCGGAAATACGGGTTGCGCGGAAACTTATATCGGCGCAAACTATGTTTCAGAATATGCCTGCAAATATTTAGAAACGCATATGTCGCCGATTATTGAAAACCTTGTAAAAGACAACAATTCAAAAATTACCCCTGAACTTCTGTTTACCGCAGCTAAAAAAGGCGATAAATCCGCCGTAGAAATTTGGAATTATGTCGGAGGGAAACTCGGCGTATTATTGAGCGACGTTATAAATTTTATCAACCCCGAAAGCATAATTTTATGCGGCGGCGTAAGCGGCGCGGGCAAATTTATAATAAATCCTGCAAAAGAAGAAATTGCAAAAAGAGCGTTTAAGTCTGCGGCAAAAACCTGTAAAATTGCCGTTTCAAAATACACTCAAAAACTCGGCGTCGTAGGCGCCGCTATGCTTGCTAAACAATAACCGCGCGATGTCAAAACTCTTGCCCGTAAAAATCATTTCTTTTTTTATTTTTATTACTGCGTTTTTGTCTTTTGGTGCGGCTGTGCTTTACGCTTACGGCATAGACATATCCGCCGACAGCCTTGAATACGACCAAAATTGCGGAAAAATTTTTGCAAAAGGAAACGTAGAGCTTATATGGGAAGGCAAAAACGTCAAATCTGATTACGCCGAATTTTTAACCGACCAAAAAGTTATAAACGCTTACGGCAATGTAACAATAGAAGAGGCGGGAGCAGCCGTCTACGCTAAAAGCGTAAGCTATTCGTATAATGAAGAAAAAGGGGAGATAAAAGAAACTCTCGCCTATTCTTCTATGCTTTTTATCCGTTCCAAAAGTATGGAACGCCAAAACAAAACATATTCTATGAGCAATGTTCAAATCGCTCTCTGCGATTTGGACGAACCTCACGTATATTTTAAAGCGCGCAGAGGAAAAATAACGCTTGGCGAAAGAATAACCATATACAACCCTGTTTTATACGTTGGAAAAATACCTATATTTTACCTCCCTATAATCACAAAATCTTTGAAAGGCGGCAAAGGACTTTCTGCAAATTTCTCTTATAATTTTGAACCCGGCTATACAAGTCAGGGCGGTTTTTCATTAAAAAATATGTTCGGGTATCAATTCACGGAAGCGTTTTCAGGGAAAGCTATGGCAGACTATTACGGCTCGCGCGGCATGGGATACGGGCTAGAATTTAACTACTACGATAAAAAAGGCGCGAACGCTTCGCTTTATGCGTATAATATCAACGATTTATATACGGGAACGGAACGCTGGACGCTGCGTCCAAATTACAATCACAGAATAGGAAAGTGGAACATTCAATCGCGCGGAGAGTTTATAAGCGACAATAGTTTTAACAATTATTACAATCAAAACGATTGGAATAGAACAATGAATACTTTAAACTCCTATTTTTCGCTTACTAGGCAAAGTTCTTTGGGAAACTTTTTGATTGCCGTTCAGCGTATAGACCAAAGCGATTTGCGCGGTAAATTTTATACGCAGTCAATGTCTTTGCCTAAAATT
>JAISLV010000227.1 GCA_031277075.1 Endomicrobium sp.
TTTGGGGTCTGGCAGTATCGGCGTATGCGTAAGAATGGGGAAGAAAATTTTGTATTTAGATTCTCTCATTTTAGACGCCGATTTCGCATCTGTAAAAGATGTCGCCATGCGAAGAAGACAAATACGTACGCGAACGGCGCATAAAGAAAGAGAAAAATGGTGGAATGAACAAGCAAAAAAAGCAGGGATAGAAGTGTTGCAAACCTTACAGCCTACAAAGAACAATCCTCATCTTAAGCCCGATAAAAGAATGTTAACAGAATTCCTTCCGAACAATTCAAAAGATAAAACAATTTATTCATCGCATTTGTTAAGAATTGCTCTCCTTCAAAAAAGAAAACTTGAAGGCTGGCAGGTATATAAAGCTATAAGATCTGCCATACAGCGCAGAGGATACGACGCGCATTTGGCATGGGCGACCGATGCTGAACATAAAGAAAACTCGCAGTTTTTTAACACATATGATGCGAAGTTGAAAGAATTTTTCGGCGACAAGAAAGAGTATTATTATCCCTGTTATTATGAAGCATATGTTCAAGGGATTTGGAGTCCTAAAAACCCTAGAGATTTGAGTATGCGCCTTGCGGAAAATCCAAACCCGTCAAGAAACAATGAAAATAAAGATGAGTCTGAAAAAGCTTTTCCATCAAGGGAGCTTGTATATAAGGAGTTAAGAGATCTGCTCAAAAACGCTTCGGAATTGTTCCCAAAACTTAAAGACAAAGAAGATTATATTATCTATGGTCCTGCTAAAAAACCATATGCTTCATACAAAGATGACAAATATATTCAGCATAGAGGAACTCATTGGGACTGGCAGGGACTTTTAGGACAAAAAGTCCCAAGATTTGACAATAGAATTATTGCAAAGTGCCGCTTAATTCCACGTTTAAACGTTTGTAATGCTAAAAAACAAATCAATAAAGAAGTTTCATTTTTGCTTAATCTTAAAAATATGAGATATTCAAAAGATTATACGACAAGTATGGCATTAACTCCCGAACAGATAAATTATGTTTTTAAGATATATTCCGATTATATAGAAAAAGAAAAAGTTAAAGAAAACAATAAAAAATCGGGCGTTGAAGTAAAAGAGAAAAGAAACGACAACGAAAACCCGTTTACAAAAACTTTTTGGAAGAATTATGTAAGAAACATATTAGGCGGGGAAATAAATGCAGAACAACCGCAAATCGCAGAGCCAAAAGATAAAGGCAGAAGCAGTTTTTGTAAGCCAGCGTTGCATATATTGCACAGTTTGATTTTATCCGGCAAAAATCCTTGCGATTATTATAAAGAACTTATTGATATAAATAAAAATACGGACGTCAATAAAGGACTCATAAAAGAAGATTATAAGTTTTTACTCAATATGAAAAATGATTGGAACTCTATAAGTATCCCTGATACAAGAGAAGAAAACAAAAATTTGCAAAGGGACGAAGCAATTGAAAAATTGAAAAGAGAAATTGCACAAATAAGTAATCGCATAGTTAGGCACAGGCTTTTTATGTTGTTTAAAACTATGGAAGAATTGGACAAAAAATTTGGGAAAGAGTATGGAAAGCCCGATAAAGTAATTTTTGAAATCGCAAGAGAAGATTTTATTGGAAAAGACAATAAAGAAGCGCAATTTGAATTAAACCAATTTCAAAAAGCGAATAAAAACGAAAGAGATAACGCTGCTAAAAAATTAGAAGAAGAGAATCTGCCATTAAGTGACGAAAACATATTAAAGACAAGATTGCTTGAAAGCCAAGGGTATAAAGACATATATGATACATCTGAAAACAGAACTATGAATTTGTCAAACATTGCAAATTATGAGGTAGACCATATTGTCCCTCGTTCAGCAAGCGGTTCAGATTCAATGCGAAATCTTGTTATAACAAAGAATCAATTTAATCGAGAAAAACTCGGACTTACTCCATATGAATATTTTAAGCAAAAAAGAACAGAAGACGAATGGGAAACATATAAGAAAAATGTAACAGCGCTTTTTGGCAAAGATGCAGGATATAAAAACAAAAACAAGAAAAAATTAAACTTGCTGATTTCAGATAAAATACCTGATTCTGAAAAAAGAAAAACGGATTTACAAGCGACGTCATATATAGAAAAATTTGCTCAGAAAATAGCCGGTTTATATTTCGGATTCGGCATAAATACGGCAGGCGACAAAAGAAAGGTATTATTTTTTACAGGGCATGATACGGCAAATGTCAGAAGTAAGCTAAATCTCAATAGAGTACTGTATAATAGCGAAGAAGATTTTAAAAAGGCTCAAGCGTTAGGGTTAAAGGAAAAAAACAGAAATAACAAAAAACACCATGCTTTAGACGCCCTTGTTTTAGGCATGCTGCCTGAAATTAAAGTTTTTAAAAAAGAAATAAAAGAAAGTCCAGATTATTTTCACAAAGAATATGTTAAGAAGGAAATTGATAAAGTAATACCTGAAACTATAAAGCAGATAAAACCAAAGTTAAGAGAAACGATTTATGCTTTAAGATGTCGGATAGAAGATGACAAGGAATGCTATTATTTTATTTCGCATTTTGATTCTTCTATCAAAAACTTTAGATTGTTGGAAGGCAAAAAGACAAATGACAAATGCGCAAAAAAGAATGTGGATAAAATATTTGATTTAAAAATAAAAAATGATTTTCAAAATAAACTTTCCGAAAAAGGGCTGACACAGGAAAAATGGGATGAATTTTTAAGCAGATACACATGTGGCGGTAAAAGAATAAAAAAAATTGCAATGATTGATGATTCAAGTTTGCGCGGATTTACAAGAGAAGAAGTTTTTAATTCCGATGGAACAATAAAAGCAATAATAGGAGAATATGGTCACAAAGGGGCTATAAATAGACAATGGTTAAGAAGAGAAGATAGGCATCAAGGACAAATAGTTTATAAAAATAAAGAAAATAAGTGGACAGTTGAGCCTGTTTACGTGTTTGAATCTGTTTATAATAAAACGAGAGAATTTGCAAGAAAATACGGCGATATTAAATTTTTTCAATCAGGACAAATAATTGAATTGTGCAAAAATTATAAAGATATAAAAGCAGGTATATATAAATTGAGAACAATAAAGAGTAATGCTAGTTGCAAAATAGAAAATATTAATGACCAGAAAGAGATAACAAAAAATATAGAAATTTTTATAGAGCAATGCGGCATGGAAATTTATAAAAAACAATGAGCTATCATATAATACACATCTTAAATCATGCAAGCAGGTTGTCAGTTGATAGAGGCTGTCTTGTATGCGATATTCCCGAAAAAGCTCAAAGGCGCGTTCCGCTTGAAGATATACTTGCCGTCATAGTAGCCGCAAAAGGAGTAAGTTTTTCCTGTGAATGTTTATCTGCATTACTTAGGCATAACAGCGTTGTTTTACATTGCGACCATAATTATAAACCTATAGGTAAAACAGTTGGACTTCATAGAGTGGTTCATAACGAACTTGTTGACGGTTATATTTTTCAAGATATTTTTTTCTTGAGGCAACTATGGGATGAAATACTGCTTGCAAAGATAAGAAATCAAGCATATGTATTGGATAATATCTACGCAACACACAAATTGTGGGAATATGTAAAATCAAAAAATTTAGATGAAGGTAATGCCGCAAGACATTATTGGAAATTTTATTTCAAAAACTTTGGACGCATCTCGCCCGGGATAAGAAATACTAAAGGCGCGCAAGATCCTGTCAATGGAATGTTAAATTACGGTTATGCGGTATTATCGGCTATGTGTCACCGTTTATTATTGGCGCACGGTTTTAATACTTCAATAGGGATTTATCATAAGTACAGGTTTCGCTCTGACCCGCTTGTATATGACGTCATGGAACCGTTAAGAGCATTTTGTGATTTTATGTTATTGCGTTTTAGGCAGTCAAATATGCGTAAGCAGATTGAC
>JAISLV010000003.1 GCA_031277075.1 Endomicrobium sp.
TTGAACGGGTAATTTTAAAGACGTTCAAATATTTATGGAAATAAAAATATAACGCTGAATTTGAAATGTTTTTGATATAATCGCGTTCAAACAAACAAATGAGTTTCCAAATGACAACACACAACATAATAGATTTTTTTAAAGTAATTTTAAAGAGAAAGTCAAATATAAAATTAAATAGTTTTCCCTAGCCGGCGTTTTAGGCTCGTTTTGCGAGAATAAAACGCCGGTTTTTTGATTTTTACTTTTGTAAGGGGTTCTATGGCTAAAGATATTGCTTTGATAAGGGTAAAATACAATTAGCATATTATAACTCCTCAGCTTTGGTTAGGTTATTTGTCGTCGTATTTGCAAAAACACGGATATAACGTTTTATTGATAGACGGATTAAGAGACCGTCTTGAGAATACTGAAATTTTAGATATTTTAAAAAGAGAAAATATTAAAGTTGCAGGCATTACTTGTTTGAGCGCATACTATAATGAAGTAGTTTTGCTGTCGCGTTATCTTAAAGAAAATGGAATTAAAGTGATTGTAGGCGGCGTTCACCCTACTTTTATGCCTTATCAAACTCTATTAGAAAGCAAGGCTGATTACGCGATATGCGGCGAAGGCGAAATAGCGATGCTGGCTCTTGCAAAAAACAATTTCAACTATATTTTGCATAACGGGCTAGGGCGTATAAAAGGCGTGTACGCTTTATCTGATTTACAAGACGAAACTACGCCTTTTGAGAAAGCCGACATCGTTGAAAAACTTGACGATATTCCATATCCTGATTGGCGGCAGATGAATCTAAACAGCTATCCGCTTGCGCCTCATGGAGCGTTCGCAAAATATTTTCCAATAGGCATAATTTTTTCGTCTAGGGGATGTCCTTATTCCTGCAAGTTTTGCGCAAGTCCAAATTTTTACGATAAAAAAGTAAGGTTTCGTTCTGCCGAAAATATTATCGGCGAAATAAAATATTTGATAGAAAATTTTAAAGTCAAAGAAATACAGTTTGAAGACGACAATATAACTTTTAAAAGAGACCATATAGAAAAAATATGCAATTTTATCATTGATAATAAGATAAAAATCGCTTTATCGTGTCCAAATGGAATTAGAGCGGGTAGAGTTGACGAAGACTTGATAAAATTGATGAAAAAAGCGGGTTTTTACTATTGCGCTATAGGCGTTGAATCGGCAAACAAAGACATACTGCGAAATATTGATAAAAAAGAATCTATTGAAACTATCATAAATTCTATTAAACTTATCGCCAAACACGGCATCGTCACGCAAGGTTTTTTCATATTCGGTCTTCCCGGAGAAACAAAAGAAACAATTGAAGAAACTATAAATTTTACGCTAAACACAGATTTAGAAAGAGCGCAATTTCTTATTTTAGACGTTTTGCCGGGATGCGATCTTTGGAATGATTTAGACGGCGAATTCGTCTCTAATTTTTCCAAAAAAAGTTATAAAGAACCCGAATGACTTCCTAAAGGTTTGACAAAAGAAGATTTATTAAAAGCGCAAAGTTCCGCATTTAGAAAATTTTATTTTCGCCCGAAAACTATGTTTAAAATTATTCGCTACATTAAACCGTCGCAAATCTTATACCTTTTTAAAAGGTTATTTGATTACAGAGTGATTCCAAATAAACAATGACAGCGTTAAAATTTTTATAAAAAGAGATATTTTTATATACAATGGGCGTCTCTAAAAATCCTAATGCCCATCCGAGCCTGCGCCATTGCGGCTGACGGCAACAACAAAGAAAAACGGCAAAACACCTCGTCAGGCAGAGCCTGCCGAGCTGCGCTTTGCTCTTGGGCAGCGCGCTCGCATCTGGCGAGCGTTCGTCGCTTGCGCTTCCCGTTAATCCGTCATTGCGGGCTTGACCCGCAATCTGCCGTTGCTATTGTGGTTAAATTGTGCTTTTGTAAAAAACGGCAAAAGCAAACGGAAAAACACCCCGTCAGCTCCGCTGCCACCCCTTTTTCACAAAAGGGGAATAAAAACATAAACAATAAGCTGTTTCTTTCCTTTTTGATGACGATACGCTGTCTATGTACGTAGTTAAACCTGCCGAAACAGTCGTAAGGGTCGCGGTAATAAGAGTTCGCCTCTGTGATACTTCCTCTGATATTATTTAAAACAAGGTTCATTTTGGCAAGTTTTACGGTAGCGCCCGTCTTTTCTGCGCCGTAAGCGCGCAAGTTTATCTCTTTGCCTTTAGCGGCGTGATAAGCGATATAATGCGCCGCCTGCACAAACATACCGCCTGTGCCGCAGGCGGGGTCAAATATTTCGCCTTCGGTGGGCGCAAGAACTTCAACCATATAACGGACAACTGTGGACGGCGTAAAAAACTCTCCGCCGCCCTGCCCTTCGGCAAGAGCAAACTCGCACAAAAAGTATTTGTAAATTTCGCCGAAAATATCAAGGCTTACGTCGGTAGGAATATCTTTAAACGTCTTAAACAGCTTTGCCAAAACAAAAGGGTCGTCGTCGCTGTTGACGCTGTAGTAGACGTCTTTGGGTAAAGCGTCTGCAAGTCCGTCGGCGTATTTTTCTATTTCTTCCATTGCCGTCTTAGTTTTTTCGGCAAGATTTTCCGACTCAGGCAAGTTCAAAAGATAATCAAATTTCGCATCCGGCGGCAGATAATAACCGCATTTTTCAATAGCAATTTCGTGTATAGCGCGTTGCGCGCGGCTTCCTTTCAACTTTTTATATTCGGCGTTAATGGCGGCTTCGTATTTGCTATACTTACTTTGAGCAAACCGCAAAAAAATAAGCCCCAATATAGGCGTGGCGTATTCGGTAGACTTAAGCCCCGAATTAGCCCGCAGCTGGTCTGCCCCCTTCCACAACCTATCCTTCAAATTTTTAAGCTGTCTATTATTCATCAAAAACGCTCCAAACAACCCAATTTACCGCCACACATTCTATCTTTTAATTTGCGGAGAGGCAATTTTATGCAAGGTTGAAAAAATAACTTATATCATCAAATCTTAAATATCATACTGACTATTTTCAATTGATAGTTCTCTTATATTTTAATGAATATTTCAGCGTTCTTAGATCAAATGCTGGCATTGTTCCTTCTAAAACGTCTATTATGTGTGTTCTAATAGAAGAGTTTTCTATACTCCCAGCTTCATAAGTAATTTTGTTAGTATTCTTATTCATTTGAGAGTAGATAATTTGTTCTGCATCACAGGCTATTGCAATATTAGGGTTATGAGTTACAATGATTATTTGTCGTCTCTTTTTAGCTTCACATATAACTGGTACAAGGCTATTATATACGGACTGATTATCTAAATTATCTTCTGGTTGATCTATGATTAAAGGAATTTCTTCTTTATTTAGCGCTAAATAAAATATCAAAAGCAAAATGCCTTTTTCTCCAGGTGATAAATTGTCAAGAGTTATATTTCCCATTCGCAAACTATATTCAATATCAACATAATCTAGACTACATAATAAATTATAATAACTCTCTTTATCTTGGTATTTGTGAACTGATTTTTCTAAGTCATTATAAATATCAGAAAACAATTCATTTAAGAAGTTTTTTATATTGTTATAATCATTACAATCAGTTTGTTTAATCAAAGATGTTATTTTAGTATATGCTTTCTCTTTACCTTGAAACTTCCCAACCATCCTTAGATTTATATTATCTATAATCAGGTCAGTAAAATGCTTATCCTTAAATGAAAAATTTATATTAAAATTTATTTTATCGGAGGAATCTCCTATTATTGTATCCACTGTATTTTCTATCGACTTATATAATTCAGAATAAATTTCAGATTTTCTCTTTTTTTGATTATATATTTCTTCTATTTTTGACAATCTTAATTTTTGTAATTCTTCATATCGTTTTTGATATTCTTCTCTTATTTTTCTATTTTCTTCTTTAAGATATTCGATTGAATTCTCACTTTTTATGTCGCCAATGATACTTTGTTTATTCTTTTCCCATACAGATAAATCTGATAAATATTTTTGATAATCTTTTTCTTGTGAGCTTGCTTTTAAAATGATAAGTTCTTTTTGCTTATTAGCATTTTCCAGCTTGATATATAATGTGTTGTTATCTGATACATCTCCTGTAGAAATAAGAACTTCATTTATTAAATTTTTTTTCTCCATCAATTCTTTCAACTGTTTTTGTAGTTCATCATTATTAAAAGAGTAATTAATTTCAAAAAATGTTTCAGGTAAATTCAATTCTTTAGCTGTAATATGAGCTGACGCATTAAATTCATTTATTTTTTTTACTGTGCTGTTTGCTATTTCTTGCAAATCTTTTAATGATTGGATTTGTTTATTAATAATAGTTAGTTCTTGCTTTTTGTTATTTATTTCTTGTTGTAGATCGTTTATAGTACCATTAACCAGTGCAAGTTGTTTTTCATATTCTTCTGTTTTCTGTTTATCTTCTTGAGGCTTGGCTATTTCTATTGGTTTACTCTTTTCTATCCGTAATAAATCATCACGGCGTTTTTTTAAATTATCTTCTATATTTTTTTTATAACTCGGCGACAATCTATTCTCATATAGAACAATTTCTTTGTTAATCCCAGTTATATCTTTTT
>JAISLV010000103.1 GCA_031277075.1 Endomicrobium sp.
TTTATTTCCACAGAAGGATACTTTGCCTGTATCTTTGGAACGCTGAGTACAGGAAACGTAAAATCCTCCGTAATTATCTTAAAATTGTCTTTGGAACTCGCGTCGGCAGGTTTTGAAGAATCATCAGCCGGTTTTTGCTGTTCGGCTTCGGGCGGCTTTGCCTCAGCTGCCGCAGGAGCTTTTGGATCAGCGCCTTTAGTGTCTGAAGGAGGTTTAACGGCAGGTCCTTCAGTCTTTTTTGCCGCGCCGTCTGCGCCCGTATCATTTTTAGGCTTTCTTAGCAGATACCAAGTTATCGCCGCAAATGAAAGAGCGGCAATGCCTACTACCGCTATAACGGGAATAGTAAAGCCTAGAAAAGCCGCTACGGCTGGAATCGCCGATATAAAAGCGGCTATAGCGGAAATAACAGGAACGGCTATTATCGCAAAAACCGTATAAGCCTTTTTAATATTAGTTTTATATTCGGCTTGTCCTTCGGTAAAACTCTTTGAGATTTTTTCTAAGTCGCTGTTGAGTTTTTCATGAAGCGACCCGAAACTGATTTTATAGTCTTCTTGCGCGTCTGCTTTTGCGGCGATAAGCCCGTTTACCGTTGAAGCGAGCTTGTTTAAATCTATTTTCATCAGCATGCTTTTAGTTTGTTCGTCTACGCCCGTAAGGTCAACCTTTTTAAGTATTTCCGCATAATAGTCTATATCAACGGCGGGAACGGTTTTTGTAATATCGTTTATCGGAAAACCGTGTTCTTTTAACTTTTTCTCGGTATCGGAATATGGATAGTTCATTCCGCCTCTTGTGCCAAAGAATAAAGCCAAAGCCCCTACGCCGATAAGCAGCGTCGCCACAGGCGCGCCAAAAACCCATAAAGCCAAAGAACCTAAAACGGCAACGCCTGTCACAAGTCCTGCGGCTTTACGTAAAACGCTTGCTTTTGAAGCGGGCGTCGCGGCTTTGTTATCGGCGACTATTTTTGCAATGCCAAGTCCTAATGCGGCTAATGCGCCGACAATTAAAGTCGGAACGGACAGAGATGCAAGAACGGGCGCGGCAAGAGCTATTCCAACGGCTAAAATTCCAGCGCCGACAATGCCCGCCACGGCTTTTTGAGCTCCGTTTGATTTTTTTGAAAACAAAAATGCAACGGCATTATAAACTGCGGAATAACTATACATAAACACGCCCGCGACAAAAGCCATTATGGGATTTACGGTCTTGGTCTCGCCTTTTGCATTGGGCAGGCTTACGCCTTTCCTCGAAAGCAAATCCGCCCATCTTGCCATATCCTGTTTATAATTTGCGGAAACGGCTCTATAATCGGCGTTCGTAACCGAGCCGCCTTGATTAAAGAATAAAACCGCTCCAAGCACGGCAAACGGAATAGCCAGATAAATCCCAGACAACAAAAGCGTCGCGCTGCGTATTAAATAAATTCCTACCAACGCAATAATTGCCGTTCTTATATTTGTGTCTATATGGCTTTCCGCAAAACTCTGGTATAGAGAAGAATTAGCGTCGTCAAAAGTTTTACCTCCGAAAAGCTGATTAAATTTTAATCTCGCCGTTCTTCCTGTGGCGATATATTGAGCGAAAGAAAGACCTTTCGTAAAACCCGAAGCGTGAATATACATGTTTGCCATATGATAAGGCGCGTGCATTAACAAATCTTTTGCCCATGTAAAAAAGTTTTCGCCTTTAGTGTTTTGAACTTTTAACAGACCTGTAAGCGCGCCCGTCTGCGACATAAGTATTCCAAAAATTCCAAGTAAAAAGCTCAATCCCGGAGCCGCTGAAAAGAAACTTACTCCTGCAAAAACTATAAAATATACCGCGTATTTTACAAACCCTACGGAAGCTCTGTCTTTTTCATAAAAGCCCGGTCCTGCAAAGAAATGAGTCAACTGCTGTAAAAACGAATGGTTTTCGTTAAACATACTCTGCTCGTAGCTTGTAAGAGCCTGCGCCGCGCCCGAAGAAAACTTTTCAAACATAGCCATTGCGTTTGCAAAAGCGACTTCTCTGCCTTTATTGACTTTCATTGTGGAATCGTAATAAGACATCGCTCCCGCTCTGCCGAAAGCTTCTATTATTTTTGCCAGCTCTTTTGAGTTTGGGTTCTTAACTATCTGCTCATAAATAAGCTCGCCTTTAGTTTTTCCGTTTTCGTCTTTTAAAATAACTCCGTTTTCGTCTCTGTTATTAGGAATATAATCGTTGAGCAAACTTACAAGGGCTTCTTTCAAATCTTCTCTTATTTGTTCGTCAGTTTTTCCCTTTACGGCTTCTTCCCCTAAAAGTTTTTTAAGTTCCTGCATATCTTGGTCTTGCATAAGCGCGCCTTGTTTTACAAACTGCATCATCGCGCCCATCATATCTTCAGACACCATAAGCGCTTGGTCTGCAACTGTCGCTATTCTTGTTCCGTCAACTATAGAGGGATGCCCGTAATAAAATCTCATAATCATAGTAAGCTGAGTAACATAGTTAAACGTTCTGTCCGCGTGAGCCGCCGCAGCCGCAATAGAAGTTCCAAAACGCCTTGAAGATATAAACTCCCCAAAAGACACGACAAAAGCCCTCGGATCTTTTTTTAACAAGGAAAATAATTTTGTTATGCGCATCATATCTTCTATATACGCTCCCATATTCATATCCGCTGTCAGAATAAGCCAGCCTGCAGGTATAAATATGTCAAGCAAAGACAAATGTTCAACTTTTCCAAAAGCTCCGACGAAAACGCCTTTTATATCGGTTATATATGATTTGTCCTGCTTAAAGTTAAAAATCGTTAACTCGCCTCCCTCCTGCTTAAAAACAAAGGCGTCTCTTTGAGCTTCAGACATATTCTTCCAATTGGAAAGAACTTTTCTTATTTCCTGCGCTTTTGTAGAATTTTCGTCGAGCTGCGAATCCTGAATATTTGCAATATTTCCAGCCCATCTGGCGTATTTCGCTTTCTCCGCATTTAACAAATTCATTAAATTTAATAATCTAAAATATTCAAAATCTTTGAGTTTAGCGTTTTTCGCGTCTAATATGTCGTATTCCGTTTTTTCTTTATCGTTTAATTTATCAATTTTCTTCTTCAATTCTTCATATCTTATGATCTCTTTTCTCGTAAAGCCTGATTTATTTAACAGGTCGTTAAATTTTTCATTATCAATCTGTTCAAGTATAATCTGGGTTACCGCAGGCACGGCGTATTTTTTATCGTCTGCAACTTTCTCTTCGCCTCCCGCTTGTCTTTCAATTTCTTCTATAACTTCGTCTTCAAAATTTGAAGTCGCGTTGTTTCTTTGTTTATCTTTGAGCTTTTTATAATCTTTTCCGCTGTATTCGTCGGCAACTCTCATTACGGGGATAATTACAAACTCTTCATAGCCGATGCCGCGCTCTCTAAACAATTCAAGCACCTTAATAACGCCCTGAACTCTGACGTCGTTAGGATTTTTCTTATACAAATTCCAAAAATCCTGATACCCTGCGATAATCATAAACTTGGATTTTACGGCTTCTTTCACTTCTTCTTCAGACCATTCGGGGTACGTTCTTCTTGCGGATTCAAAATAAGAATCCAGCAAAACGGAATACTCAAGCAAAGTTTTACTCAAAGGCTGAAGCCTTTTATTTGCCCATACCTCTATTTCCGTTTTAATTCTACACTCGGGTAAAAAAGAACCGTCGGCGGCTCTTAAAAGTTTGCCCGTTATAATCTCCCCGTTTTCGTCAATCATAGATTTTAAAGCTCTTGCTGCGACAAGGTCGTCTGCGGTGTAATTCTGCTTTTTGCCGTTCATATCGTAATAATAATCCAGCGTTTTCCCGTCTGCGTCTACAAGGAAATTCCCGTCCGTATCCAAATTAGCCGTAAGCCTGTGATACATAGGCATAAACTGGTCTATATAGTTTCTGGCTATGGTTGTGAACAGTCTGTCGCCGTTTGGAGAAACTTCATCGCTGTTTAATTTTTCAGAAGGAGCGTCTTCTACGTCAAGCGTTTGAAGAACGGCTTCGTTAAAAGCAGGCGTTCTTCCAGCCACAGGAGGCAACCCGTCAAAATCTTCCTGTATTTTTTCGTCTGCTCTCCAATTTTTAAGCATCTCAAAAAATCTTTCCTGAGCTTCAAGATCCCTTGGAGCTAAAGACATATCTGGAGCTTTTGTTATTGCTCCCTTATCGTTAAGCTCAAACTGATATTTTGCATATTCTTCCACGCTAATCATACTTGACGTATAATGCATATCATGGATTATCTTGTTCCAGTCTTTAATAAAATATTTTCTTGTCAATTCCTCTTTTGCCGCTTCGGTCTTTGCGTTCTTTAGCCAGCTTGGCGGAACCATTGTGGCTTTATATCTCTGATATAGTTCGTTATTTTCAAAATATGCGTCAGCGTCCGCTAAAGCGGCGGCGGAACTTCCAAAAGAATCTCTAAAATCCGACCATGTTTTTTTAGTATCCGAAATTTTCTGATTTTTAAATTCTTTTCTCGCTTCCCAAGCCTCAAATATTTTCCAAACTGAAAATGTGCTTAATTTTGGGAGCATAAGGAAAATAGGAAGAAATACTGAGCCGATAGCAAGCGTTCCCAAAATAGGCGCGGCTGAAGTTAAAGCGAAAAACCCTGCAAAAAGCCCGATTATAACGCCCGCCGCGCCTAAAGACGTAAGCAATCCGTAAGAAGCGGCTCTTTTAGCTTTGCGCTCCTTAAACCACTCGGTAAAATGAGGGACAAACGAAAGCGCGACTACAGCCAAAACTATTGGCAAAATGCCCGAAGATAAAAGCGTAGTCGGCAAAATAATAGCAAGACCGCCGTTTGCCAAAATCCACTTTATAGCCGCGACGCCTATGCTCATCAATAAAGTCATAGAAGCGGTATTGACAATAAATACTGAAACCCATCTTTTTGCAAGTTCCCATTTTTGTTTTATAGTCTGCTCGTCCATAGCGGGATTGCCTTTAAAACTTACAGGCTTTCCAAAATACATAACGTCCGAATTGGCTTGCAATTTGGAATTTATCCACGGCGCTATTACATTGTAAAACAAAGCCGCGGCGGCTATGCCCGCCGCTACGATAGCGGCGCCTATTAACGGAACCGACAGCGTAATTCCTATCGCAACGCCTAAAGGAATCATCGTAGCCGCAATGCTGTAACTTACGGCGGATTTTATATTTACAAGCAGCTGCATTTTATTGCTGAAATTTTTAGTTATATTAAAAATATCAATAAATTTTAAAAATCCGCCCGGTTTTCTGTCGTCTTTGGGATTAACGCTGATATAGGGCTGATACGGAGTAAGTCTTGTTGAAAATCCCGCAAAATTTACACTGTCGTTTTCTACGTTATCTCTAATATTTTGTATATATTCCTTAGCCCAATCGCTAGTTCTAAACAAAGCGTCCATCATTACTGGAAGCAAAGGACGCCCCGCCGCAGACGAAGCCATATTTTTTAAATCTTGCGGCGATTGAATATTTTTTTCAAGAGCTTCGGCAATTTTTACGTCGTTATTATACGCTTTTCTATCGGATACGTTTGAAGGTTTTGATTTTAAAGCCTCAATATCTGAAACATTGTATTTAGCCAAAATACCTTCTAAAATAGCCTGCTCTCTGGCTTTTACTTGGTCTGCTGAAACGCCTTTCGTAAGATAGCCGATTACAGCCGCGGCATTGTCGGAAAGCATTTTGCCCGCTTTCCTTTGGTCTTGCCCCTGCAATGTTTTTACAGCGTATAACAAAGCGTTTCTTACGGCAGGAGTATGCACCCTTGCGTTTCTCATTATGCGGAAAATATAGTAGAACATAGCTACGTCGTCTATATTGAAATTTTTAACGTCGGCGTCCGTATCTTTTAACACGGTCTTAACGTATCTTCTGTATTCGGCAAAGAAACTCTGTCCTTTAACGTCAAGATTTAATCCGTTTCTTAAGTAAGATAAAATATTAGTGTCGTTTTGGTCAAGCGCGCTTGCAAGCTCATGCTCTTTATTATTTGAAACGCCGATATTATATTTAATGTCCATTCTCATTCTTATCAGCTGTTTTTCAATATCCAATATAGCCCTTTCTATTTCCTGCTTGTCGGCTTTTTTGCTAAGACTCTTGCTTTTTTGCGAAGCGATATATAAAACCGACAATTCTCTTTCTGCGGCGTTTAACCGCTTGAGCCGCTGCTCGCGCGTCTCTACAGAGCTGATTTCATCGTCGTTAAGCGGCTGTAAAACGGCGTCGGTTTTATTTTTTATTTCGGTTAAATAATCGTTTTTATCCGTAAAATCCGAATATGCCGCAATAGCGATTTCTGGCGACGGCATTTCTCCTTGTCTTGCAATCGCAGCTCTGAGGGCGGCGGCTTTTTGCGAAGCGTCGTCGTTTAATTTGGAACGCACTCTATCGCTAAATAAAAAGCCCCATAAACCTACAACAGCCGTAATGCCTGCAGCCGCCGCCGCGACAATAGGCGCAGACAGCGTAATTCCCGCTAACCCTGCAAGGGAAACGGCAAGGAAAGCAAACCCTGCAGCCGCAGCAGCCGCAATTAAAACGGGGAAAACGTATCTTCTGCTGGTAATATCTTTCGTGTCAAAACCGTTTTCGGCAAACAGTAAAGGAACGCCCGCGCCTGCAAGTTCGGCTTTTTTCTTGTTTTTCTTATCTTTTTGCTCTTTATTTTCCAACAATTTATTAATGCGCGACTGAACAAAAAGAGAAAGAGCCGTCACGAAAACAGTTACAGCCGTAAATTTCATACCCTTGCTTGTAAAGAAATCCGACACCTCTAAACGCCAATCCCCAAAGACGTCCGCCCTCTCTTTAGTTACATATTCCCCTGCATTATTGTAGATATATTTGTGCAGATACATTTTTGACGTATTGCCAATATTTGGCGTTCCGTCTTCGCTGTTTGCGTTAATAGGGTCAAATTCCCAATAATACAGCTCAACTCCAAATGTTTTCCCCAGCCCCTGTCTCATCTGAACATGGTCAAAGAATTTTGTCATTTTTATGGAATATCCGTTGTAATCTGCAAAATCCTTGTAATGATCGCGCAAATACGCGTTAATATCC
>JAISLV010000115.1 GCA_031277075.1 Endomicrobium sp.
TTGAAACGTTTTTTTGCGCCGCTGTGCGTCTTCATTTTAGGCATAGTTTCCTCCGCGTAATATATTTTATTTTGACGTTTTCTTTTTAGGAGCTAACGTTAAAAACACTCTCGTACCCATTGAAGAAACTCTTCCCTCTGGTTCGGCTATATCAGAAAGAGCCTCTTTTATTTTATTCATTATGTTTATGCCTAAATCTTTATGCTGCATTTCCCTGCCCGAAAACATTGCCGTAAGCTGAACTTTGTCGCCGTCTTCAATGAATTCTCTTGCGCGTTTGATTTTTATTTCAAGATCGTGAACGCTGATTCTAGGGCGAATTCTTACTTCTTTTAAATGCGAAATTTTTTGCTTTTTTCTTGCTTCTTTTTCTTTTTTCTCAGTTTCATATTTGAATTTTGAGAAATTCACTATTTTACAAACAGGCGGTTTAGCCTGAGGCGAAATTTCAACTAAATCCAAATCTTTAGCCTGAGCCATAGCCAAAGCCTGAACCGTTTTAACTATGCCTATTTGCGTTCCGTCCGCGTCAATAAGCCTTACTTCTGGAACCCTGATAAACTGGTTTGTGCGAAATCTTCTGTTATCTATGAAAGCCTCCCTTGATTGCGCAAAGCTCTGCTTGCGAACCAAATTAAATAAAAAATCGGAGCGGACATACTCCGCCCCGTTGATATATAAACAAAAAAAAACGCTTTCCTGCGTTTTATTTAAAAACCTTTTCCTCTTAAAAGTAAAGGTGAGCCGGGACGGCTTCTTTTGAAAAATTATATAATAAATACGCTTCGTTTGTCAAACTGAGTCGCCGCCTGCGAGCGCGCCGCGCCGCGCTGATTGTCAATTAGCTTTCATTGTAACCACATAACTGTCGTCGTGTATTTCGCCTTTAAGTATTTTAATGCGTTTTGCAATCAGCTTGCTTTTTGGAATTATCGCAAGACCTCTTTCAAGTTCTTTTAAAGCGCGCTCTTTGTCGCGAAGCATTTCGTAATGCCTGCTTAAACCCACATAAATATACTCGTTGTATTTGTTTCTCTCTTCGGCTTTTGCGTAGTATTCAAACGCTTTTGCGTCGTCTTTTTTATCAAAATAAAAATTGCCCGCTAGAATTAACATTATGGTCTTGGGACGATTTTTGTCCATATCCAAAGCCGTCAGCAAATATTTTTCCGCGTTTTCCAAATCTCCCGCGGCGCTATAACGCGCCGAGACTTCAATCGCAGCCGTAGAAGACAGCGGATTTTGCCTGTATGCGTTAAACCAAAAAGACGAGGCGTCTTTATAGTAAAAGGAATATTTATACGACGCCAGCGCAAACAAAACTATTGTAGCCGCGCCGAGCGCAAAAAGAATTTTTTTTATTTTTAGCCCGCTGTTTAGCGGAGCAATAACCGCGATTTCAGCGACGATTATAAAGATTCCCACAATAGGCAGGTAAAGCCTGTGATTAAAATACGTGCCAGTCCTAGCGACAATTGTCGGAGCAAGAAATAAAATATACCACAACAGCCCGAAAATAATATGTTTAAAATTTGCTTTTTTTCTAAAAATATAGGCTGCCGACGCAAAAAATATAAGAGGAATAAGTCCTGCCGATACGCTGTGAATTGTAATAGGGAGATTGTTTGGATAAAGATATATTTTTTCAAGGAAGAAAACGGTTTTTAAATACCACAAATACGCGGCAAGCGAATGAAATAAATTTAAAGCCGCTTTGGCGAGGTCTAAATTTCCGCTTCCCTGCGAGAGCGTATAAGTTCTAAGCAAAATATAAGCAAAAAAAGGAATTGCCGATACGATGAAAGCGGTTAAGAGATTTTTTTTATCCGGTTTGCCGTAGCAAAAAAGATAAAGCAAAAAAACAGGCGGTATTATTATCGCGGTTTCTTTTGTAAGAAAAGCCGACAGCAGAAAAATAGAGGCGAAAACGCCGTGTAATATTTTTCCAGTTTGAACGGTTTTTATAAAAAATATAAGGCTTAAAAATACAAAAATCGCAAGCAGGCTGTCGTTTCTGCCGGGTATCCACGCTATTGCCGATACAATGATTGGTTCAACGGCAAAAATCAAACTTAGCGTTAAAGACAGCGTTTTTGAATAGTTTAAAAGCAGCAAAAAAATTAACAGCGTAAAAACGGCGGCGGTATGTATCATCGCGTTTGAAAAATGATAAAACCCAAGCTCCCCGCCCGATATAATAGAGTCTATCGCAAAAGAGAGATTTAAGAACGGTCTGTAAAATAACGAGTCGGCTTCGTCAAAAACGGGCTGCGTCAGAAAATTTTTGAGCTTTGAAACGGAGTCCATTTCGCTGACTTTATTTGCGATTATTGTAGTGTCGTCAAGCCCTATAAATTCAAATTTGTCAGCGTGGCGGTAAGTGATAAAAATCAAAAAGAAAATCGCGGCAAAAGCAAAAATATAGAATTTGTATTCGTTTATAAATTTACGCATATTATGGATTATATAAAAAATCTCAAAAAGACGAAAGCCCCGCAGTTTGAGCCGCGGTTGTGTCGCGGTAATTTGACAATCCATTAAGTTTTTTATACTATTTACGCCAATAATAAAAGATTTTTACTCTATTATTACATTACACAATAGCTTAGGAGGCTTAATTATGGCGGTAAAAGTTGCAATTAACGGTTTCGGACGTATCGGCAGGCTTGCTTTCAGACAAATGTTCAACGCAAAGGGTTATGAAATAGTAGCCATTAACGATTTGACAAATCCTAAAATGCTTGCTCACTTGTTAAAATATGATACGGCGCAGGGAACGTATTCTTTAGCCGACAAAGTTAAAGCGGGCGAAAGTTCAATTATAGTCGACGGCAAAGAAATTCAAATTTACGCCGAAAAAGACGCGAAAAATTTGCCTTGGGGCAAAATCGGCGTCGACGTGGTTTTAGAATGCACGGGTTTTTATACTTCAAAAGCAAAATCTCAAGCTCATATAGACGCGGGCGCAAAAAGAGTGGTAATTTCCGCTCCGTCGGGCAGCGACCTTCCCACTATAGTTTATAACGTCAATCACAAAGAACTTAAAAAAGAAGACGCTATAATTTGCGCGGCTTCCTGCACGACAAACTGTTTAGCGCCTATGGCGAAAGCTCTTAACGATTTCGCTCCTATACAATCGGGCATAATGACGACAGTTCACGCATATACAGGCGACCAAATGACTTTAGACGGTCCTCACCCTAAAGGCGATTTGAGAAGAGCAAGAGCGGCGGCGGAAAACATAGTTCCCAATTCAACTGGAGCCGCAAAAGCTATCGGTCTTGTAATACCCGAACTCAACGGAAAACTTATAGGTTCGGCGCAGAGAGTTCCAGTTAAAACGGGTTCAAGCACAATTTTGATAGCCGTCGTAAAAGGTAAAGATATAACGAAAGAAGCGATTAACGCGGCGATGAAAGCGGCGTCTAACGAATCTTACGGATATACCGAAGAAGAACTCGTTTCTTCAGACGTCATCGGAATCGGTTTTGGTTCGCTTTTTGACGCCACGCAGACGATGGTTTTAAAAGTTGACGACGATACTTATCAGGTTCAGGTTGTTTCTTGGTATGACAATGAAAACAGCTATACGAGCCAGATGGTAAGAACAATAAAATATTTTGCGGAATTAGCCTAATACGCGGAAAAGTTTAAGACGCGGGAATTGTTTCAAAAGAGACTTTCCCAAAAACGGCTTTTGTTTTAAAGCGTAAAATTAAAATAATAAAAAAACCGCGTTTGCGAAAAGTTTTCGCGGCGCGGTTTTTTAAGTTTAAGGGGAAGGAAAATGAAAAAAACTCTCAAAGACATAGACGTAAAAGGTAAAAAAGTTTTAGTCCGCGTTGATTATAATGTTCCTTTGGACGCGGAACTCAAAATTACAAACGATAAAAGAATAGCCGCGACGCTGCCGACTATACAATATTTATTAGACCAAAACGCCGCGATTATTTTGCTGTCGCATTTGGGAAGACCGAAAGGAAAAACTGTTCCTGAAATGAGCTTAAGTCCTGTTTCCGCTCGTTTAAGCGAACTTATCGGAAAACCCGTAAAATTTGTCGGCGGGGACGCAATAAGCGAGGAATCTAAAAAAGCCGCCGCAGATTTAAAAGCGGGCGAAATACTTTTGCTTGAAAATTTGAGATTTCACCCTGAAGAAGAGGGGAAAAACGCGGCGGGCGAAAAAGATAAAGCCGCTATGGACAATTTTGCAAAAGAACTCGCCTCTATGGGGGAAGTTTTTGTTCAAGAGGCTTTCGGCACAGTTCACAGGGCGCACGCGTCAACGGTCGGCATAGTAAAATACGTTAAAGACGCGGCGGCGGGATTTCTTGTAGAAAAAGAGTTAAAATTTTTGGGCGAGGCTTTGGATAATCCGCAAAGACCTTTCATTGCTATACTTGGCGGAGCGAAAGTTTCCGATAAAATTAACGTCATAGAAAATCTTTTAAATAAAGTGGATTCAATTATTATCGGCGGAGCTATGGCGTACACTTTTTTAAAATCGCAGGGCGTAAACGCGGGAACTTCTCTTGTTGAAAACGACAAGCTTGATTTAGCGGCAGAGTTGCTTAAAAAAGCAAAAGAGAGAAAAATTGAATTTTTACTTCCCGTAGACCACGTGATTGCCGATAAAGTTGACTTTACAAATAAGCAAATTCCAGAAGGCGCGGCTGTAAAAATTACGGCGGACGAAGCTATCCCTGAAGGTTTTATGGGCGTTGACGCGGGAACTAAATCAATAGAAAAATTTGCGCAGTCTCTAAAAGACGCAAAAACAATAGTTTGGAACGGACCTTTGGGCATTTTTGAAATACCAGAGTTTGCAAAAGGCACTGTTGAAATAGCAAAAATTGTCGCAGACGCTACTGACGCAGGCGCAGTATCCGTTGTCGGCGGCGGCGATTCGGTTTCAGCCGTTAAAAAAGCCGGCGTTGACAAAAGAATAAGCCATATTTCAACAGGCGGAGGAGCTTCTTTGGAGTTTTTGGAAGGCAAAGAACTGCCCGGCATAGCCGCTCTGCCTGAAAAATAAGGTTGAAAATTACAAGCTAAAAGAAAAAATAATAGGCGTTTCTAAAAAACATAGTAAAATATTAAAAGCAACAAGTTAAAAGCCTGTTGCTTTTTTTATGGACGTCTATAAAAACCTATAATGTTTGTAATTGCCGCAAAAGGCGCGGCAAGGACGGGCATTGGGGTTTTTAGAGACGCCCATATATAGACGGCTGAAGAAAAAAAGATTTATTTTGCCAGTTTCTTATCCCCGCAATATGATAGGAAACAGTTGCGCTGACTGAGATTTTATCGCAGCTTTTATTCGTTTGTCGCGCAAGATTTTTGTATTTTTTACCTAACGCTTGTTTTTTTGTATAATAGCCGCGAGTAATAAGAGTTTTTTAAAGGGGTTTGACATGAAAAATCTTAGGGAAACCGACGCGGAAATTTTAAACGTTTTAAAAAAAGAACTTGACAGACAGAAGAATACTATTGAGCTTATAGCTTCCGAAAATATAGCTTCGCAGTCCGTTATGGAGGCTCAAGGGTCTTGTCTTACTAATAAATACGCCGAAGGCTATCCGGGCAAAAGATATTACGGCGGGTGCGAATTTGTGGACGAGATTGAAACGATTGCAATTGAAAGAGCGAAAAAACTTTTTAACGTAAAATTCGCAAACGTCCAGCCTCATTCGGGCGCGCAGGCAAATTTTGCCGTGTTTCTCGCTCTTGCAAAACCGGGCGACACAATTTTAGGGTTAAACCTTTCTCACGGCGGGCATTTGTCGCATGGCAATCCGTTTAACGTTTCGGGTAAGTGGTTTAATATAATTTCTTATACGGTTGATGAAAAAACAGGACTTGTAAATTACGATGAAATTGAAAAATTGGCTAAAGAGCATAGTCCTAAAATTATTATCAGCGGCGCAAGCGCGTACTCGCGTATTTGGGATTGGAAAAGAATAGGCGAAATTGCCAAAGCCGCAAAGGCGTATCATTTTTGCGATATGGCTCATTATGCGGGCTTAATCGCCGCGGGCGTTTATCCGTCGCCAGTAGAATACGCGGATATAGTCGCGACTACAACCCACAAAACTTTAAGAGGACCGCGCGGCGGTCTCATACTTACAAACAGCGAGGAGCTTGCAAAAAAAATTAATTCCGCAGTTTTTCCGGGCGAACAAGGCGGACCTTTAATGCACGTTATAGCGGCAAAAGCCGTAGCTTTCGCCGAGGCGCTGCAGCCTGCGTTTAAAGAATATCAAAAACAGGTTTTGATTAACGCAAAAAAACTTGCCGAAGTTCTTGAGAAAGGCGGATTAAAAATAGTTTCAGGCGGAACGGATTCGCATGTGTTTTTGGTTGATTTAAGACCTCTAAACGTCAAAGGAAAAGACGCTCAGGAAATTTTAGAGAAAGCTGGCGTTACGCTCAACAAAAACGGCATTCCTTACGACCCTGAAAAGCCCGCGGTTTCTTCGGGTATCAGAATAGGTTCGCCCGCCGTTAGCGCAAGGGGAATGAAAGAACCAGAGATGGTAAAAATAGCCGAAGGAATTATAAAAGCGCTAAAAAATATCGGCGATGAAAAAATAATCGCTGACGTAAAAGCCGATATGTTAAAGCTCTGCGCGGATTTTCCGATTTATAAAGACCTCAGTTATTAAACTTTTCATAAACCGAAGGGCATTGACGCGTTGCCGTTGTCGTTGGCAGGAAAAACTGACGCTAATGCTTTGCGACGGGACGTTTCATAGTATATTTTATGTTCTCTGTGCTATGGTCGTCCCTTGCGTTTATTTTTCCGCCGCAGCAACCCGCTTGCCAGACTAGGAAACAAACTGTTCCTTGCTCGGCGCGCGGGCGATACATATTGTAAAAAATACATGAACAAAATTATAGAATTTATAATCGGGCATATTAAAATAACTTTTTTTATTTGCGCGGCGGTTTTATCTTTTGCCGTCTACGCTCAAACGCTTAAATACGATTTTGTCTACTTAGACGACGATGTTTTAATAATAGACAAAATTCAAATTCTGTCTGACTATAAAACGATTCCGTCTTATTTTTACAAATCCGTTTTTGCTTTCGGCGGCGATAAATATTTTAGACCCGGTTTAATCGCGTCTTTTGCTGCCGACGCAATTTTAGGCGGTTTAAATTCCGCGTCTTATCATCATACTGATATTTTGCTGCATATTTTAGGCGTTTTTTTAATTTTTGTTTTTCTGATTAATCTCGGGTTTGATAAAAAGATTTGCTTTGCTTTTTGTTCTTTGTTTGCCGTCTGCCCCGCTTTTGTTCAGGCTGTGGCGTGGCTTCCCGGCAGAAATGACGTTTTGCTTGCCGTTTTTGTTATGCCCGCGCTTATATTTTTAATGAATTATTTAAAAACAAATAAAAAGATTTATTTGTTTTTGCATACATTGATGTTTTTAGCGGCTTTGTTTGTCAAAGAAACTGCCGTCGTTTTAACTGCGATAATCCCGTTTATGATTTTTTTGTTTAACAGAGAAAATTTTAAAATAAGCGAAATAAAGAAAATTTTCTTTTTGTTAGCGCTTGCGCTTGTCGTATATTTTTCTTTTAGATACGCGGCTCTTCACAATTCGCGCGGCAGCGTTCCCATATTAGGCTCTTTAAAATATCTTCTGCATTCCCTGCCTTGCGTATTTCAATATTGCGATTATCTTATAAACCCGTCGCGTTTAAGCGTTGTTCCGTCTCATATAGACATAGATTTCTTTTCTTTTATTTCCGCTTTTATAATTTTTGGGGTCCCGTTCATTTCTTCTTTTGCTTATAAGCGCGGCGGGAAAACCGTAGTGGCGTTTGGTTTTATATGGTTTGTTTTATTTTTGTTTCCCACCTTAATTCTGCCTTCCAATAATTATTTTTCTCATAGGCTGTATTTGCCCGCCGTAGGCGTAATTATAATGTGGACTGAATGTCTGCCTTTTATTTTGAAAGACATTAAGCCGTTTTTTAAGAAACTATTGCTTTTCATCTTTATCGTTATACTTTTTCTTTTTGCTTTGGCTTCTTTTTTTCAAACCAAAAAATTCCAAAACAGGGAAATATTTTGGTTTCACGCCTTAAACGACGCGCCTTCTTCGGCTTTTGTCGTTTCAAGCGTAGGCATGTATTATTACGACAATAAAATTTACGGCGAAGCTGAAAAATATTTTTTGAAAGCCGTTTCTTTATCTCCGTCGGATTATAGAAGTTATAATAATTTAGGAAACATTTGCATGTTCAAAGGCGACGTAGAAACTGCTGTAAAATATTTTGAGCAGTCTCTTAATATAAATCCTAACAACGATACGGCATTGTATAATTTAAGCCAGTTGTATTATATTTTAGGAAATGTCGACGAGGCTTATACTCTTGCCAAAAAAGCTATAGAGCTTGAGCCTCAAGACGCAGGATACAGAGAGCATTACGATAAAGTTGAAAAAAATGTAAAGAACTCGCGTCAGGGTTTTTAGAGACGCCCAATATGTCGTTGAAAAGGATTAAAAAATGAAAATAAAAGATTTCGCGTTTTTCAAGGACGCTGAAATTTTCGGCGATATGGAAACCGAAATATCGGGCGTAGAATATGATTCTCGGAATGTGTCTAAAGGGGACGCGTTTTTTGCTCTGCCCGGACATAATACCGATGGGAACAAATTTATTGAAGAGGCGGTTTTAAGAGGCGCGTCCGTAGTAATAGTTAAAGAAAAAATTGAAAACCTTTCTACAGCGCAGATAGCCGTAAAAGATATTTTTAAATTTATGTCGGTTTTTTGCGCAAAATTTTATAATTACCCGGATAGAGAATTGACGGTTATCGGCGTAACTGGAACTAACGGCAAAACTACTATTACTTATATGATAGAAAGCGTCTTTGCTTATAACGGTTTAAAATGCGGGGTCGTCGGCACGGTAAATTACAGATACGGAGGGAAAATTTACGCCGCTCCAAATACTACGCCTCAATCTGCGGATATTTACAAAATGGCTAGGCAAATGGCGGATTTAGGGATAAAATATTTGGTTATGGAAGTTTCTTCGCACGCGCTTTCTCTGGGGAGGGTTTTCGGGATAGATTTTGACATAGCCGTTTTTACAAATCTCACGCAAGACCATTTGGATTTTCATAAAGATATGAGGAATTATTTTGAAGCAAAAGCTCTGTTGTTTAAGAATTTGGGAAAAGGCGGAAAACAAAATAAAAAGTATGCTATAATTAACGCTGACGATAAATACGGAATTAAACTTTCGCAGCTAGGCATTGACGCGGATATTAAATTTTACAGCCTAGAACAGACGCTTGACGAAGGGTTTAGCGCGAAAAATATTATAGCTTCCGGCGGCGGAAATAAGTTTGACGCGATTTACGGCGGACAAACGCAAAAAGCCGATATAAAACATATAGGACTTCACAATGTTTATAACGCTTTGGCGGCTTTGGGAGCCTGCGTAAGCGCAGGCGTTTCTTTTGAAAAAGCCGTCGGAGGTTTAAATAACGCGGCTCAAGCTCCGGGACGCCTTGAAAGAATTGACGCGAAACGTTTGGGTTTTGAAATAGTCGTTGATTACGCCCATACGGAGGACGCTTTAAAAAACGCGGTTTCGGCGTTAAGGCGGCTGCATCCCAAAAGAATAATAACGGTTTTCGGATGCGGCGGCGACAGAGACAGAACAAAACGCCCGTATATGGGAAAAATTGCCGTTGAAACAAGCGATTTTGTTTTTGCGACGTCGGATAATCCAAGAACAGAAGACCCTATTCAAATTCTTTTAGACGTTGAAGTCGGCATTAAAAGAACGGGCAAAACGAATTATAAAATAGAGGCGGACAGAGAAGCGGCGATAAAAGAAGCGGTAATGATGGCCGATAAAGGCGATATAATTTTGATAGCTGGCAAAGGACATGAGAATTATCAGATAATAGGGACGCAAAAATTTCATTTTAACGACGTAGAAATTGCGGAAAAATACGCCGCTTTAAGAGAGAATTTAAGAATTGCGGCAAATCGTTCGCCTCAGAAGGAGTTTGATTTTTAATGGAATCTTTTTACTTGAAAGACCTCATTAAAGCCGTTGACGGAAAATTTTTAATAGGCGACCCTAATCTTCCGATAAAAAGCGTTTCAGTGGATTCAAGGACTGTCAGAAAAGGTCAATTCTTTTTCGCTTTGAAAGGAAAATATTACGACGGTCATAAATTCATTAAAGACGTCGTTGAAAAAGAGGCGGCAGGCATAGTTTATTCGCAAGATGACGCCGATTTTGCAAAACCTTTTCCTAAATTTCCTTCAATAGTAAAAGTCGGCGACACGCTGACGGCTCTCGGCGAGCTTGCAAAAGCATACCGCAGGCGTTTTACTAAAACTAAAATCGTAGGCATTACGGGTTCAAACGGGAAAACTACGACAAAAGAAATATTAAAATTAATTTTTTCAAAAAAAGACAAAACGGTTTCAAATAAGGGGAATTTTAACAATAGGATAGGTCTTCCTCTTTCCGTATTTGAGTTAAAGTCCGACGTTAAATACGCCGTTTTTGAAATGGGGACTTCAGAACGCGGGGAAATAAAAACTCTTGCCGATATTTTACAGCCCAGTGTCGGAATAATTACGAATATAGGTTCCGCCCATCTTGAAACATTCCAAAATACCGAAGGCGTTTTTGCTGAAAAACGCGCTCTTTTAGACGCGGTTCCCGAAGACGGATTCGTAGTTATAAACAACGACGACCCTACGCTTAAAAAAATCCAGCAAAAATCTTATTCAAAAGTAATTTCTTTCGCTCTTTACGGAGGGGCGGACGTTTTTGCAAAAAACATAACTATATGGGAGCAGGAAGTGAGTTTTGAGCTTCATTACGGTTCTTCTTTTGTAAATATAAGTATGCCCGTAAGAGGAAAGTTCAACGTGCTTAACGCTCTTGCCGCAGCCGCCTGCGCCTCGGGTTTCGGGTTTGACCTTGAGACAATAAAAGACGGCGTAGAAACTTTTACTCCGCCCGCTATGAGAATGGAGACGCTTACGACAAAAGGCTCGGTAACGCTTATAAACGACGCTTACAACGCAAATCCTTCTTCGGTAAAAGCGTCTATTCAAGCCGTTTGTGAGGCTTACGGCGGCGGCGAGATAAATTTAGTTTTGGGCGATATGCTTGAACTGGGCGAGAAATCGCAGGAGTATCATTTTGAAATAGGCGAATATATAAACGATAAAAAAATAAATTCAGTTTATCTGCTGGGCGATACGAGTCTTTATATAAAAGAGGCTTTGAACAAAAAAAACGTTTTCCACGCCTATAACGCTCAAGATTTGCTTGAGCGGCTTTACGTCGCGCCTGCGAGCAAAAAATCGGTTTTCCTTTTTAAAGGTTCGCGCGCAATGAAACTTGAAGAAGTCTACTCTAAATATTACAACTTCCTTGATAAGGGGAAAAAATAAGTGTTTTATCATATTTTTTACGGGCTTAGTTCTGTTTTTACTCCTTTTAACGTTTTTCAATATATCACTTTTAGAGCGGGCGGAGCGGTTTTGACAAGCCTTCTCATCTGCCTCTTTGCGGGTCCATATGTAATAAAAAAACTGAAAAAATTAAAAGCGGGGCAAACGGTAAGAAGCGACGGTCCTTCCACTCATCAATTAAAAAACGGCACGCCGACTATGGGCGGAATTTTAATTTTAATTTCCGTGCTTATTTCCGTTTTACTGTGGGCAAGGCTTGACAACAGGTTTATTTTGTGGCTTACCGGCGGCTCTTTATGGCTTTTCCTTCTTGGTTTCTTTGACGATTATTTAAAAGTATCGCAAAAAAATTCAAAGGGAATTTCTTCGGGCATTAAACTTTTTTGGCAAAGCGTCCTCGCGGCGGCTTTCGCGGGATATATAACTTTTTTCCCGTCAAACCCCGAATACGCGTGTCTTGTCAACGTTCC
>JAISLV010000218.1 GCA_031277075.1 Endomicrobium sp.
AAGTATAAAGCTCGTTTTCTATGCCCGCATAGCCTTTGCCTTTTCCGCGTTTTATAACAACTACGTTTTTTGCTTTATCAACGTCTAAAATAGGCATACCTGAAATAGGCGTTCCCTCGCGGCGCGCGGCGGGATTTGTAACGTCGTTTGCGCCTACTACCAAAGCTACGTCGGCAGAGGGAAATAAAGGATTTACGTCTTCAAGCGAAAGCATTTTTTCATATGGAATATTGGCTTCTGCAAGCAAAACGTTCATATGCCCCGGCATTCTGCCCGCGACGGGGTGTATGGCAAAAAGAGTTTCAACGCCTTTTGCTTCCAAAATTTTTGTAAGATCGGCTATCTCGTGCTGCGCTCCCGCTACGGCAAGACCGTATCCCGGAACTATTATTACTTTTGAAGCGTAAGACATTTGAACAGCCAAATCGTCTGCGGAAGTTTCTTTAAGAACGACGTCGCCGGCATTATCCTGCGCGGAAACTGTCCCCGTATCGCCGAAACCGCCCGAAAGAATATTGAAAAGCGAACGGTTCATAGCTTTTGCCATAAGCTGAGAAAGTATAGCGCCCGACGCGCCTACCAAAGCTCCCGCGACAATCATTATAAGATTGTTAATTACAAAACCAGCCATAGCGACCGCGCTTCCCGTGCATGCGTTTAAAATTGAAATTACTACGGGCATATCCGCCCCGCCTATAGGGAAAACAAAAGTCAGCCCTAAAACCAGAGAGAAAAAAGTAATCGCGATAACGGGCAGCCAAATACCCTGCCCGAAATAGTTGCCGCTAAAAAGCATATAAGACGAAACCAAAATCCCCAAAAGACAAACGCCGTCTATTATTTTTTTGAAAGGAACTCTAACGGCTCTGCCCGACACTATTCCTTCAAGTTTTCCTGCGGCTATCAAAGAACCCGTGAAAGTTATACATCCTATAATTATGCCGAGTATTATTGTAATTAACGCCGAAACCGCGTGGCTTTGCGCGGCTATCGCGTCGTTTATGGCGACTATCGCCGCCGCGCCGCCGCCAACAGTATTAAACAGAGAAACAAGCTGCGGCATTGCGGTCATTTTTATTCTTTTTGCGCTGATAAAACCGAAAATCGCGCCTACCGCAATTCCCGCGCCCAAAGCGGCTATCGCCCATTTATTTACAAATCCCGAGTAAAAAACGTTAAATAAAGCCGTCGCGCAGGCTACGCTCATACCTATAATAGATACGAAGTTTCCTTTGCGGGCTGTGCGCGGCGAGTTCATATAACGCAAACCCTGAATAAAAAGGAAAGCTGAAAACAAATAAATAAACCAAGAGGCGGTCGCAATGTTTTGAGATATAAATTGCATTATTTCCCCTCCGATTTATTTTTTGATTTAAACATTTCAAGCATTCTGTCTGTGACCGTATATCCCCCGACGACATTTGCCGTCCCTAAAGCCGCCGCTAAAAAAATAAGAACCAGCGCCAAGCAAGAGTCGGCTTGCGCCGCCACAAGAATTACGCCTACTATAACTACGCCGTGAATGGAATTTGCGCCCGACATTAAAGGAGTGTGAAGAGTTACGGGAACTTTCCCTATTACTATTACGCCGATTAAAAGAGCAAACGCAAACAACGTTATTGCTATTGTTAAAATTGACATTTTTTACCTCTTAAAATTGAAAGGCAAAAGGCGCAAAATCGCGCGGCTTGCCCGCGTCTTAAAAAAATACGATTTCTTACTTTCTATTTTCGCCGTTTGGCTTCTAACTTGTTTTTTTAACTCCGCTTATTGCAAGAACCGCAAGCTCGTCGTCAGGCGTCAATGTAAGCGCGCCGTCTTTAAGAAAATGCGTTATAGCGTCGGCAATATTTCTGGCAAGAAGGTTTGAAGCCGTTTTAGGAGCGGTTGAAGCTAAACCGGGAGCCCCTATAATTTTTACGCCGTTTTCCGTTCCTATAGTAAGTTCTGGGCGAGAACCTTCAACGTTTCCGCCTAACGCGCTTGCCGCCAAGTCAATTATTACGCTCCCTCGTTTAAGTCCGTCAACGCCTGCTTTTGTAAGCAAAACGGGCGGCTTTCTTCCGGGAACTTGAGCCGTAGTAATTATTATGTCAAAGTTTGACGCGGCTTTGTCAACGGCTGCCTGCTGGGCGCTTTTTTCTTCAGCGGTAAGTTCTCTTGCGTATCCGCCTTTTCCTTGCCCTGCGCTAAAATCAGGGCATCCGTAAGCGGAAAGGTCTAAAAATTTCGCCCCCAGAGAAAGCACTTCTTCTTTTGCCGCAGGTCTAACGTCGTAAGCGTAGACAACCGCTCCGAGCCTTTTTGCCGTTCCTACCGCCTGCAAACCCGCGATTCCCGCGCCTAAAATTAAAACAGCCGCAGGTTTAATTGTTCCTGCGGCGGTTGACATCATCGGAAAAAAGGCGTTGAATTCGTTTGCGGCGAGTAGAACGGATTTGTAACCCGCTACCGAAGCCTGAGAAGATAATGCGTCCATTGACTGCGCTTTTGAAAGTTGTCTTGGAAGGAGGGTTAAATCTAACGCGGTAATTTGAGCCGACTCAAATTGCTGCGCCGCGTTTTTGTTGACTAAAGAGCCGAAAAGCCCGATTGCGAAACTGCCTTTTGCTTGGGAATAAATGACCGAAGAATCTGGAAGCGATATGTAAGCGACGGCGTCAGACCTGCCTAAAATTTCCTCTCTGGGAAGTATTTTGGCGCCAACCGCTTCATAGTCCGCGTCGGAAAATCCTGATTTCAAACCCGCCGCGCTTTCAATTGCGGGCTGAATGCCCGCTTTCAAAAGTCTTGCGGAAGATTCGGGCGTTATAGCAACGCGGAACTCCGTCCCAATAGCTTCGTTCAAAGCCCCAAATGTTATGGTTAATGGTTTATTCATAGTTTAATTGTTATAACAATTTTTGATAAAAAACTCAAATTGACCCGCAACCCGCAGTTGTCTTTGTCATTAAATTCCCCTTTTTACAAAAGCGGCATGCGCAACCTGACGGGGTATTGACGTTACCATGCGTCTATGCGTCCGTTTCGCCGTTGCCTAGCCGCCTAGCTTCTTAGCCGCGTTTGTTGCCCTTTGTCGTTCTCGCTATGCCTCCATGCGTCTATTTTTGAACTTAGATTTTACAAACGCTGAAAAATTTTCTAAAATAAACGTCCTTGATTTGCGCATAAAACCAAAAAACGAAAAAATTGAGTGAACAATGGATTCCCCCAAAATTTCAACGATAATTCCCGTATATAATGTAGAGAGATATTTAACGCATTCTCTTGACAGTATTGCAAACCAAACTTATAAGAATTTAGAAATTATCTGTATTGACGACGGCAGTTCCGACAATAGCCGAACAATTTTGGAAGAATACGCTAAAAAAGACTCGCGAATAAACGTTATAAAGCAAGAAAATACGGGCGGATTAGGATATTATGCCCGCAATGCGGGTTTAAAAATCGCAAAAGGCGACTATCTATCTTTTGCCGACCCTGACGATTATATTGACCTTGATTTTTATGAAAAATTAATCGCCGCCGCATTGAAAACAAAAGCGGACATAGTTTGCGCAGCGACCAGATGGCTTGACGTTCAAGGAAAAGTTACGCGTATAACTTTGGGGACGGCAGATTCCGACAATGTCAAAAAAGATTTCGCAAAAATATTGTCCTCTTTGCAGCACGGCGCGGTTTGGAATAAGTTATACGCTCGCGACTTAATATTTAAAAACAACTTATATTTTCACGGTTATTGCGGCGAAGATAATTTCTTTACAATATCGGCTCTATATCATTGCAATAAAATCTCATCCGTAAAAGACGCCTATTACAATTACCGACAGTCAAATCCTTTAAGCGCAGGCAATAATCCCGCTCAAAAAGCGGCGAATGAAAGAATTGAAGGCGTGTTTTTTGTCGCTCAAGAAACGCTGGATTTCATTGGCGCTAAATTCGCGGG
>JAISLV010000016.1 GCA_031277075.1 Endomicrobium sp.
CGTGGACGCATCCGCAGGTAACGCTGCCTTTATTGTATCCTCTAATTGCAATAGGGTTGATTTTGGCGCTTGTGAATATTTTTAAAAAGACGGTATCGCCTTTTCTTTCGCCGGTATACGCTTTTAGCGAAGGGTTAATTTTAGGCGTGCTTTCTCTGTATTTTGAAAGGAGTTATCCCGGCATAGTAGTCAACGCTATTTTGCTTACCGTCTGCGTTTTGTTTTGTATGCTTGCCGCTTACAAATCTGGCATACTTAGAGCTACGCCTCTTTTCACAAAAGTCGTAGTCCTTTCAACGCTGGCGATAGCCGTAGTGTATGTTATTGACATTTTGTTGAACCTTTTTGCCGCGGGCAGCGTCCCATATCTTCACGATTCGTCTTTTATCGGCATAGCTATAAGTTTATTTGTTGTCGCTATAGCGTCTTTAAACCTCATAATAGATTTTGATTTAATTGAAAAAGCCTCTTTAAGCGGCGCGCCCAAATATATGGAATGGTACTGCTCTTTTGCCTTAATGGTAACTCTTGTATGGCTTTACCTTGAAATATTGAGACTTTTATCAAAAATAAGAAATTAAGGCGCGCAAAGACAGGCGTAAACGCAGGCTGCGATAAATAATTGTAAAGGCTAATTTTTCCTTTGCCGTTTAGGATTTTTATGTTAGAAAAAACTATGTTCTTTAGAGCTGTTAACGACGCGTCTAAACTGCCTGAAAATATTGCGGAAGTGATTTTTTCAGGGCGTTCAAACGTCGGAAAAAGCAGCGTTATAAACGCGTTGACATCGCAAAAAAATCTTGCAAGAACTTCAAAAACGCCCGGCAGAACAAGAAGCATAAACGTCTACGACGTTTCTATGGGCAGATGGATTATAGATTTGCCGGGCTACGGCTTTGCAAGGGTAAGCCCGCAGGAAAAAGAGCTTTGGAAAGATATGATTGAAGGCTGTATAGCCCGCCCAAGAAGTAAAAAAATCGTCTATTTAATTGTTGACGCTTACGTAGGTCCTACGGAACTTGATTTTGACATGGCGTTTTGGCTTAACCAAGCGCGCGTAAAATTTAAGGTTATCGCAAACAAGTGCGACAAACTGCCAGCGGCGATAAGTTTAGACGAAGTTTGCCAAAAAGCCGCCGGTTTATTTGAAATAAAAGAATGCGAAGTTTTTGCGGTAAGCGCAAAGAAAAAAAACGGTTTTGAAAAACTAAAAGCCGATATTGCGGGTTTTTTAAAATAGCCTTTAGACGCCGTTTGATTGTTGTCTAAAGTTTATTCGTCCTCTTTGGCGCGTCAAAGAGGTTTTACCTCAATTTGTATTACTGTAGGCGTCTTAAAGAACGTCAAAAAGGGGGAATAAAATGAAAAAAGTATTATTACCGCTGTTTGCAATGGCGTTGTTTTCAAGCGTTTCTTTTGCTGCTGCGCCGTTTAAACTTTCGCTATGGGAGCAAGTAGCTATTCCTCCAAGCGACGAAGTGTCTGTTTTAGAGTTTGGCATAGGCTCGTATACTCCTACAGTTACAGGGTTAGCTCTAAATTGGCTTTATGGGAGAACCGACAATCTTACGGGCGCGCAAATTGCTTGCGCCAATTTTAATTCTGAAAAAGTTACGGGAGTTCAATTCGGGTTTTTCAATAAAGCTAAATATGTCAAAGGCGCGCAGGTAGGCATTGTAAATATGACAGAAGATATGCACGGCGTTCAAGTAGGGTTTGTGAATCACATTAAAACGGGACAGCTTCCGTGGATGGTGTTTGTCAATGCGAAATTCTAAGGATATTTTGTGAAATCTATAGGCTTTGCGGCGGCGGCTTTTATAGCGGGGCTTGCAATATCTTTAGTTATAGGCGATTTAATAGATTTTGTAAAATTTTCCGCCGCAAGGATTTCCGGCGCGTATATAATTTCAAAAGCGCAAAAATCCGCCGCGGCGGGAAATTTTTTACAAGCTCAAAAAGAATACGAAAGAGCTTTGACAAAAATAAGCCCGTCAAATAAAAAACTGCTTGCAAAAACTAAAAATAATCTTGCTTTGTGCGTGTTTTTGCCTGCCGAACAAAATCAAAATAGAAAAGAAATGTTTAAATCCGTTTTGATTTTTCAAGAAGCTCTAGAGCTTTTTAAAGAGCTGGGCGCCGCTCAAAGCGTTAAAGAAGTAGAAATAAATATAAAAGAAGCGCAAACGGCAATTGACAATTTAACGCTTACAGACGGCTAGTAATGCGGTTTTTTTAAATAAAGAGGTTTTGTTCATATATGAAAATTGTTTCTTGGAACGTCAACGGCATTCGTTCAGCATATAAAAAAGGTTTTGCCGATTGGCTTGTTAAATGCGGCGCGGATATTGTTTGTATTCAAGAATCAAAGGCGCAAAAAGAACAGTTCCCTAAAGAGCTTGCGGAAATAAAAGGATATAATTTTTACTGCGTTTGCGCAAAGAAAAAAGGGTATAGCGGCGTTGCGGTTTGGTCAAAAATCAAGCCTGAAGCCGTATATTACGGCATAGAAAACGAAATTTTTGACGAAGAGGGCAGAGTTTTAAGGCTGGATTTTAAGGATTTCGTTTTGTTTAACGTATATTTTCCAAACGGCGGCGCTTCGCCTGAAAGGTTAAAATACAAACTCAATTTTTACGATTACTTTTTAGAGTATTTAAAAAAAATTAAAAATAAAGACGCGCTAATTTGCGGAGATTACAATACCGCTCATTTCCCCATAGACCTTGCGCGTCCTAAAGAAAACGAAAACAATTCGGGGTTTATGCCGATAGAAAGGCAAAGGCTAGACGCGCTTGTCGGCGCGGGTTTTGCAGACGCGTTTAGACATTTTAACAAAGACGGCGGAAACTATACATGGTGGGACTATAAAACAGGCGCAAGGGCAAGGAATGTCGGCTGGAGAATAGATTATTTTTTTGTATCGCAAAACGCGCTTAAACGCATAAAAAGCGCGGCGATAGAAAAAGACGTTTTCGGTTCAGACCACTGCCCTGTAAGCGTAGAAATAAAATGAAGAAACTAGGATTTTTTTTCTCGGCTATTTTTATTTTTTCCTGCAGCGGAGGCGTTCCCGAAGACGTTTTAACTTTACGGCGTTTAAACGGCGAACAATCTATAATAGCCGCAAAAGACGCCTATATTTTCGGCTATCCTTTGGTTTATAGTCATATAACAAAACAGTATATGACAAGCGTCTCGTCTTCAACCCCAAACGGAAACGTCAACAATATAATTCACTATCCTCTTACCGATTTTAAGTTTCAAAATTTTCAGTATCCCGACCCTCAAACCTATTATTCCTGCGTTTGGCTTGACGTTTCAAAAGAGCCTGTCTTGTTTGAAATTCCTATAGAAAAAACGCTTGCCGCAAATTTTGTAATTTTTGACGCATGGACTAATGCCGTTTTAAATTCATCGCATTTTGACAGCGGGGAAAAAACATTAAAATTTGCCGTAACTTCCAAAATGCGGCGCGGTATTTTACCAAAGGACTTTATTGAAGTAAATTCTCATACCGATACGGCGTTTTTTGTTTATGGCATTAAAAATGAAGACAAACAAAATTTTTCAGACGCGGTAAAAAAACACAGGAAAAATATAAAAGTTTATCCGTTAAACTCACGCAAAAATTTTTCTGAAATTGAAAAACCCGTTTCGCAAGACCCTCCGTTAAAACAAATGCGCTCTTTGCCTATTGAAGAGTTTTTCAATATTCTAAACTCTCTAATGCTTAGCAACGCGCCTTTTGAAAAAGACGCGCAAACGCTTGAGAACGCGCTTGACATAGGAGTATCGCCGGGAATGCGTTTTGAGCCTTCGTCTTTTTCAGAGCCTGTTTTAGAAAAAATCAAGTTAATTCCTTTAGATTTTGCCAAAGAAAACAGCGCTAAAAAAAACGCAGCCGCTTGGGAAAAATTTAAAATTGAAAAAAGTTCGGGCTATTATTTGCGCGCAAAAAACGCTTTTAAAAATATTTTCGGCGCGCTAGACCTAAAAGCTGAGCGGCTGCTTTCAGAAATTGACGCAGACGGCGAACCTTTTGATTCTTCAAAAAATCAATATGTTTTGCATTTTGAAAAGAGCCGAATTCCAAAAGACGCTTGGAGCGTTTCAATATACGATGCCGATGGATTTTTAATGAAAAATCAAATAAACAGATACGTTTTAAGCTCAAATAACAAATTGAAGAAAAATTCGGACGGCTCGCTCAATATTTACATCCAAAAAAACCGTCCGCAAAAAGACAAAACAAGCAATTGGCTGCCGTCTCCGAAAAAATCTTTCAAGCTGATTTTTAAAATTTATCCTCCAACCGGAGTCTTCGACGCTTCCATCTTGCCTGCTGTAAAAAAAGTAAAACCCAAACGATAATCCCGCCCGAAACAATCATCAGGCGTAAATTTGAAGAGCGAACATTAAATAGCTATCGGGTATGACAATTGCGTTTGTCATACCCGATAGAGTTATTTGAGACATATTGTTTTTTAATGCAAAACTTCGCTTTTGTTTTTAAAATTTATACGATAGCCCCGCCTGCATATAGGCTATGTCGTTATCGGAATCATCGGCAAAAAGATGCGCTATACCGACATTAAAATATATGCTTTCCGTATAGGCATATTTTGCTTGAAGGTCTATTTCAGCCGAAGATTTCCAAGCGTCTTGTTCGTGCGAGAAATTAAAAAAATCAAAGCTGAAAGAAAACTTTGAAATTTTATAATCCGCGCCGAAATTAATAATCGTAGTATCTGCGAATGATGTTCCTGAAAAATTTTCGCCGCCTATCAAGCCCGGATAATAATTTCCGAAACTTATAAAATATTTTCTTCCGTCTTTTTTATCATATCCGCCATAAACGCCGAAAGACGCCCTAGGCGTAAGGTCTATTTTTGATATATTAAAAGACGCGTCTAATTTAACTATGCCTGTATTCAGATTTTTAATATCGTCGCTTAATATTTCTGACCCAGCATAATTTGCGGCAATTTCAAGGGAGGCTTTTAGAGCGTTTTCATTTATGGTTTTATGAAAAGTTCCTTTTGCGCCTAAAATATTGTAATGTCTTGGCAGAGCGCCATAGAAGGTAGAAAGATTTTCTATATCATAGAAATATCCCTGCACATCAATCATATTGGCGATGTTTAAATATTTAAAATCAAAACCTTTGAGGGTAATATTATTATTTCTTTTGGTTGCTACGCTTTCATTTACAAAAGTTGCAAACAGCGCATTAGCTTTTATATGTTCGTTTTCATAATATGCGGTTACTGCGTCCATTGAATTTATAGGAGAAGCCTCTCTGTTGTCTAACCCATACAAAGCTGCGATTGCAGGCAAATCTCTTCTTACGCCAAAGTACATTACCGCGCTGTCTTCATCGCCGTAAAATTGGCGGCCTATTTTCAGTTTTAGTCCGTCTACGTCAAACAATTTATCTAGAGTGACATTTGCTTGCGCTATGATTAGCTTTCCTAATACCCCAACAGATTGGTTGTTTAGTGTAATAGACTGCCCGTCATCTGGGCTGATTCCCCAAAGGTCAGTATAACTTAAAGCAAAAGACGCGCTTATATTTTCGTATACATCAGCAGATAGTCCAAGCATTCCATAATACACTGTCGCGCCTTCATAGCTTCCTCTTGATTCAATCGCATACCCGTAAAACGACCCCTCGCCGTAATACTTAACATTATCTAAAATCCCTGCATTTGAAACTGAAGAAAACAAAACAAATGCCGCAAGCAAAACAAATAGCTTTTTCATTTAGTTAAAACCCCTTTTTTAAAATTTTAAACAAAATAAAAGTCAAAACAACGATGAAACCCGTAGACAACCCTTTTCACCCCCTCCTCTTGTCAAAAAATACAACTTCAATATTAAAACATTTTTAAAATTTTTTATCAAAAACAGCGAGTTAGCTAAAAACCGCATTGCCGACGCTATGCGTCTACGCATCCGCCTTTGCCTTTTCAGCCGTTACTTAGCCGCCTAGCCGCTTAACTTCTTAGCTGCTCTTTAGTCGTTTTTGCTATACCTCCATTCTAAATAATCCTTGAATCAATATTGAAAATCTGACCTGAAATCGTTTTTGTATTTGCAAGATAAATCATAAATTTTAAAAAGTCGGACAAATCTGTCGTCGCGTTTAAAACGCTTTCCGCTTTTATGCCCGCTATGTATTTATCGCCCGCAGACTCGCCTAATCTCGTATTATGAAAACCCGGCAAAACGGCGTTCACCCGCGCGTTGAAACGCCCGCCCTCTCTTGCGGCGGTTTTTGTCAAAGCTATTAACGCCGCTTTTGACGCGCTATAACTTGCCGCGCCCAAATAAGATTTATACGCTGAAATTGACGATATGTTTATTATTATTCCGTCTTTTTGTTTTGCCATTGCGTCAAGAGTTTCTTTTATTACGTAAAACGCGCCGTTAAGATTTGTCTGTATAACTTCGTTCCAATTATTGAAATCTTCTTTAAAGATTATTTTATTTTTTCCGATAGCCGCATTGTTTATAAGGCAGTCAATTTTCCCAAAAGCGCAAACCGCCTCTTTTATAAAAAAAGAGACGGCGTCAGGCTTAGAAATGTCCGTTTGAAAAAATTTTGAGTTTGGAATTTCATATTCGGGCATATTAGTTTTATAACACCCGGCAACATTCCACCCGTTTTTAGAAAACTCAAGCGCAAGCTCTTTGCCAAGCCCCCGCGAAACGCCCGTAATTACAACTGTTTTTTTTGTCATCGCCAGCTCTCTTCATATTAATTTTATTAAAGTTTATTAAATTTGACCATTCTTTCATTATTTCGCCTTACTTTATATTGAATTTTCGTAATTTTATCAAAATTATCTGTGCGGGTCTATTTCTAATTCTAGGTCTTTTATCATCTGTTTGTCGTCTGCAGGGTTCCTGCCCCAAGCCGTTAAATAGCCGCCGCTCATCGTTCCGTTTGCGCCGGCAAAAAAAATCATAGACTGCAGGTCTCTCAAATTTATTTCTCTGCCGCCGCATATCATAATGTCGGACGTTTGTAAAATTATTCTAAATACCGCGATAGTTTTTAAAATTTCTATAGGCTTAAGAGGCTTGGCGTTTTCTAAAGCAGTTCCTTTAACAGGCATAAGAAAGTTCATCGGAACGCTGTCTGCGCCGAGTTCCTTTAACGTAAACGCCAAATCAACTCTGTCTTGCAAAGTCTCGCCAATACCGAATAACCCGCCCGAACATATTTCATATCCTAGAGCTTTCGCTCTTTTTATATTGTCTTTTCTTTCTTTGTATGTGTGCGTGGAACAAATTTGCGGGAAAAATGCCTCTGAAGTTTCTAAATTATGGTGCAGTTTTTTAAGACCCGCTTCTTTTAGCTTTTTTAAATTGGCGTCGGAAAGATAACCTATAGACGCTCCGAAATGGTCGGATTTTTTGTGTTTTTTCAAAAGTTCGCAAAGTCTGTCTATTTCTTCGTCGGTTAAAGAATTGCCGCTTGAAACAATTCCAAAACATCCTGCGTTTTCTAACGCTTTGTTTGAAACTTCCTCAATTTTTTCATTTGACACAAGCGGATAAACGCTCGCGTCGGTTTTATGATGCGCCGACTGCGCGCAGAATTTGCAGTCTTCTAAACATTGCCCTGATTTTGCGTTGATAATAGAACAAATTTTTATTTTATTCCCTTTAAATTTTTTCCGCATTTTAGAAGCCGCGTAAAAAAGTTCTTCTACATCGCGCTCAAAAAATGACAAAGCCTCTTCTTTTGTTACTTGTTTCCCGTTTGCAGCTTCTAATAATAGCGTATTCATTGTTGTCATTGCGTTTTGCGCAGCCCCCGCGTAAATTTTTAAGCATTTTAGCACTTACAAAAAACTTGGTCAACCTTAAAATATGCGTAGGTTGACAAAAGTCATTAACTTAAGGGGGTCTCGCAAAAACCAGATAATTCCCCATTTTAAAAAAGACGCGCCGCTGAAAGCGGCGGAGGTTTTGCCTTTGCCTTGTAAATATAGCGCGGCAAAAAAGCAGTAAGCTGACAGGATAAATGATACGCTGCAGTTCTTTAAAAAAAGAGCGAGGTAAAACAATGAAAAAAACATTGCTGTTGTCGTTAAAAGTTTTTTTATTTATAAAAGCCTGTCCCTGAAATTATCAATCGGGGGCAGGCTTTTTTTTTAAATGGAATTTATCAGATTTTAGATATGTCGATATGTCTGGCAAATTATCTTTCTTCAATGCTTTTAAGCAAAAGTTCCGCTTGTCTGTTTGTTTCTTCTTGTTTTGCCGCCGCTTCTCTTGAAATGCCGTCGGCTTTTTTATATTCGGCTTCTCTTTCAAGTTTTGCTTCTCTTAGCATAGTGTTTACTTCGGTTATCTCGTTGTTGTATTGGAGTTTTGCTTTATCTCTTATCGTTTTTGCCTGCGCGTCAAGATTTTTTGCCTGCGCGTCTAAATTCGCTTTTTCAGCTTTTGCTCTTTCTTTAATAGTTTTGGTTCTTTCAATCACCGTGTTTTCTTTTACTTTTGCGGCGTTCTTTATTTCTTTTGCCTGCGCGTCGGCTTTTTTCTTATCGGCTTTTGCCTGTTCTTTCATATTTTTAACTTCGTTTTTTATGGAATCTGCGCGCTTTTTAGCTTCTTTAGCCGCCGCTTTGTCGGCTTTTGCGGCTTCTTTAGCCGCCTGAATATCTTCTTCTGATTTTTTTGCTTCTTGCTGCTTTTCTATTTTTTCCGCTTCAATTTGAGCCGCTATTATATCCGCTTCGCTTTGCGCGGCAGGCAACGGGGCTTCCTCAACTTTTGCAGGTTCCGCAGCCGGCGCAGCCGCAACTTGAGAGTCTTGAGCGTCTAAATCGAAAGAATTTTCTTCGGCGTTGACAGAAGTAAAAATAGTAAAAACAAAAGCGACCGCCATAACCGCCGTAAAACTTGCGTTTGTGAATTTACTCATACAGGTTTCTCCTTTTTTGCGTCGTATTTTATTTTCAACGCTATTTGAAATGCCGCAAGAATAAAAATTATTACATTGCTTACGTAAATCGGCGGCTTTGCCGACATTATACCATAAATTACCCAAGATATTGTGCCGCAAGCAAAGATTACAAACATAGGCATTGAAACGTCTTTTGCCGATTTTGTTTTATACGTTTTATAAACTTGCGGAACAAACGCGCAAGTGGTAAGCGCGCCCGCTATAAATCCGAGTATTTCAACAGAAGACATTTTTTGCGTTCTCCTTGTCTAAAGCGCGGTATCTTTTAGCGCTTAAAACGGCAAAAGAATTTATGGCTTTTTGGAAACAATAAGACGAACATCTTAAACATACTTGGCATTTGTCTTTAAATACGGGATAATCTTGTAAAGCGATGTTTCCCGTAGGGCATATTTTAACGCAAAAACCGCATTTTACGCATAAATCTTTTTTTATTCTAAGATTTATCATCTTTTGCGATAAAGACGTTTCCCACAGCCCCGTGATAAAGCAGGATATTTTAAAACAAATTTTTGAAATAACGCCGGTTTTTTCCGTTTCGGCTTTGCCGTCTAAAATATCTTCCGCAAAACATTCTATTTTAGGCAAAGCCAAAGAAATTCTTATTTTATTTTTTTCTTCGTCTTGTATTGCTATAAAGTTGTTTGGCATTCTAAAGGCTTTTGAGCCTATTAGGCAATATCCTTTCTCTTTTAAAATTCTTGCGTATTCGGCTTGCGTTTTAAAAGAGCTGTCGCCCATAGTGCAGAAAACAAAGGCTTCGGTTCCGTTAGTTTTTGGCAAACTCTTTATAAACTTTCTTACTAAAGGGTAAGTATTCCAGCAAGCTACTGTGAAACCTATGCCAATAGTTTTTGTCAAATCAACTTTTAAAGGGTCGGATTTTTCTATTGGGAAAAGGTTTGTTTGGCATCCGCCGCTTTGAAGTTTTTGAGCAATTTTTTCGGCGGCTAGATAAGTGTTTCCTGTGCCTGAAAAAAAGTAAATATCCACAGCTTTATTTTTCATTTTTATTTTCCCCAACTGCCCAGCCGCTTACCCGCATTCGCTGCCGCCTTCTATATCGTCGCCCTAAACTTGTTTCAGGGTCTGCTGTTGCAGTTGCTTTTTCCCATATAAATAAAGAGGAATTAAAACGGCAACAGCAAAGACAGATTCTGAAATAAATTCAGAATGACGGCAAAGGCAACAATTACTTTTGCCGCCTTATATGCCGTCACCCTGAACTTGTTTCAGGGTCTGCTGTTACAGTTGCTTTTTCCCATATAAATAAAGAGGAATTAAAACGGCAACAGCAACAACAGATTCTGAAATAAATTCAGAATGACGGCAAAGGCAACAACTACTTTTGCCGCCTCTATGTCGTCACCCTAAACTTGTTTCAGAGTCTGCTGCTACAGTTGCTTTTTCCCATATAAATAAAGAGGAATTAAAACGGCAACAGCAAAGACAGATTCTGAAATAAATTCAGAATGACGGCAAAGGCGTCTCTTTAGCTGCATTCTTTGCCGCCGTTTGCAGTTTCCACGCATCCATGCGTCTATGCATCTATACGTCCTTTAGCTTTCCGTTCTTTCCTCTGTTTTTCTAAATAGACTGTTAAAATTGCAATGTCCGACGGTTTTATAGCGTGAATTCTTGACGCTTGCCCTACCGTTTGCGGACGCACTTCGTTTAATCTTGCCTTAGTTTCTGCCGAAAGCGAAACGAGTTTGTTATAGTCAAAATCGTCTGGTATTTTTCTGTCTTCGTTTTTCTTTACTTTATTTGCAATTTTTTCCTGTATTCCTATATAGCCCTCGTATTTTTTGTGAATATAAACTTCTTCTTTGGCTTTTTCTAAAGACCATGGCGTTAACTCGTCGTCTGAGGGAAGAGTTTCGGCATTTCCCTCGTAAATATCTCTGACGGCGTTTCTGTAAAGTTCAAATTTTTTATACGCCGCGTCTGAAATAAGCCCTAGCGAGCGTCCTATGTCCATAAGCCTTAAATCGCAATTGTCGTTTCTTATTGAAAGCCTATATTCTGCGCGCGAAGTGAACATTCTGTAAGGCTCGTCCATACCTTTTGTTGTAATATCGTCAATGAGAATGCCTATATAAGATTCGTTTCTGCCAAGTATCAGCGGGGATTTGCCCAAAACGCATAAAGCCGCGTTGACGCCCGCCACAAAACCTTGACTTGCGGCTTCTTCATAGCCCGTAGTTCCGTTGATTTGACCGCCTAAAAATAAGTTCGGAACATTTTTTGCGGCAAGCGCTTTTGTTATTTGCAGAGGGCTTGAATAATCGTATTCTATCGCATATGCGTATCTTATAACTTTTGCGTTTTCTAAGCCCGCTATGGAATTTATCATTTGCTGCTGCAAGCCGAACGGCAAACCCGTATATAAGCCGTTTAAATAAACTTCGTTTGTGTTGTAGCCTTCAGGCTCTACAAAAATGTGATGGCTTGTTTTTTCGGGGTAGCGTTCAATTTTTTCTTCTATTGCCGGGCAGTATCTTGGGCTTTTGCTTTCGCCGCCGCTTATTGGAATTGAAGACAAATCTAAATGGTCGCCGACGATTTTGTGAGTTTGCGGGTTTGTATAAGTAAGCCAGCAGGAAAGCTGCTTTAAATTTTTTCTCCATTTTTCAACTTCTGTAAAATGAGAAAAAGGTCTTGGATTTTCGTCGCCGGGCTGTTCGGTCATTTTTAAATAATCTATTGTCAGCGTATTAATTCTCGGCGTCGTCGTAGTTTTAAATCTGCCTAAAGTTAAGCCGCAGTCTTCAATTAATGATTTTGAAAGATGAGCGGCGTGGCGTTCGTTAAATCTGCCGCCTTCAAAATAATCTTTCCCTAAATATATTCTGCCTTTTAAAAAAGTTCCCGTTGTAACTACGGCTGCGTCGGTTTCAACAATTTCGCCTGTGAGAATTTGAACGGCGCAGACTTTTTGATTTTTAACTATAAGCCTTGTCGCTTCAGACTGTAAAATATCTAAATTTTTGCAGTCTTGCAGAGATTTTGACATTAAAACGCTGTATAATTCTTTGTCGCACTGCGCTCTGGGAGACCACACCGCAGGTCCTCTTGAACTGTTTAAAATTTTAAATTGAAGTCCCGCATGGTCGGTAATCCAAGCCATTTCCCCGCCCATCGCGTCTATTTCGCGCACCATCTGCCCTTTTGCAATGCCGCCTATTGCGGGATTGCAGGGCATTCTTGCAATTGAATCTACGTTTAAAGTTATAACTAAAGTTTTAAGACCCATTCTTGCGCAAGCAAGAGCCGCTTCGCAGCCCGCGTGTCCTGCGCCTATCACTATTACATTGTATTTTTTTTCCATAAAATTTGCCCCAAAGTTTTTACAAATTCTACACTTTTAAGCGCAAAAAATCAATTTTCACTTGAAAAATAAATCATTTTCCCCGTTTGAGTTATCCTCCTCTATTGCCGAAATTTCCCGTTTATTTTCATCCCCGCTTACCCGCCATTGTGCCTATATTCGCTTTTGCCGTTTTCCCTAATTTGGTTTGTATATTTACGACAAAGTTTAATTAAAATTGTATAATACTTAAGATTATTATGATAACGAAGACGAATTAAGAGGAATTACGCTATGAAACTCGGCATTGTAGGGCTTCCTAATGTTGGAAAATCAACTTTGTTTAACGCTATAACTAAAGCCGGCGCGGAAGTTGCAAATTATCCTTTCTGCACTATAGAGCCTAATGTCGGCGTCGTCGCCGTCCCCGACGCAAGACTTGATTTTCTAGAGAAGCTGTATAGCTCAAAGAAAAAAGTTCCCGCCGCAGTTGAGTTTGTAGACATTGCGGGACTTGTAAAAGGCGCGTCGCAAGGGGAAGGGCTTGGCAACCAATTTTTAGCGCATATCAGGGAAACTGCGGCGATAGTTCACACTGTGCGCTGTTTTGAAAGCAAAGACGTCGCGCACATTTTAGGCGGCGTAGACCCGTTAAGAGATATTGAAATTATTGAAACCGAACTTATATTAGCCGATATGGAATCCGTCGGCAAAAAACTTGAACGCCTTGAAAAAAACGTCCGTCTGCAAGATAAAAAAACTGCGGCGGAAAGAGAGCTTGCCCTAAAGGTAAAAAATCATTTAGACGCGGGCAAACCCGCAAGGACGCTTGAACTTAACGACGATGAAAAGTCTGCGGTTAAAGATTTATTTTTAATTACGGCAAAACCCGTTCTTTACGCCTGCAACGTTTCCGAAGACGATTTGCCGTCTATGCGCAACCGATACGTTGATATTGTCGACGCTGCGGCAAAAAAAGAGGGCGCGGCGGCAGTTTCAATATGTGCAAAAATTGAAGCCGAGCTTGCCGAACTTGCCGAAAACGACCGCGAAACTTTTTTGAAAGATTTAGGTTTAGAAGAACCGGGTCTTAACCGCCTTATAAAAGCGGGTTATGACTTGCTTGGACTTGCCACTTTTTTAACTGCCGGGCAAGACGAGACGCGCGCATGGACTATCAAAAAAGGATTTCTCGCTCCTCAAGCCGCAGGCGTAATTCACACGGATTTTGAAAGAGGTTTTATACGGGCTGAAGTAATGCGCTTTGAAGATTTGAAAAAACTTGGCGGCGAAAAAGCCGTAAGGGACGCGGGACTTTTAAAAAGCGAAGGGAAAGATTACGTCGTAAAAGACGGCGATATAATAGAGTTTAAGTTTAACGTTTAAAATTAAAACAGCCTGCGCCGCCGTTTCGGCGTGCGCGGCAATTTAAGACAGCGCGGATAAATTATGCGTATACAAATAGTCAATACGGGCGAACTTATAAATATAGTTTCAAAAATCGCGGGCGAAGTTTGGCGCGAACACTATAGCGGCATAGTTCCCGCGCCGCAGATAGATTATATGCTTAAAAAATTTCAGTCGGCGTCCGCCGTAGCAAAACAAATCGGCGAAGAAAACTATAAATATTATCTTATGCAAGACGGCGAAAAAAATTTCTGCGGATATTTTGCAGTCGTCGTTAGAGACGATAAACTTTTTTTGAGCAAAATATACGTTAAAAAAGAAAGCCGCCAAAAAGGTTTTGCAAAGAAAGCGGTGGCATTTTTAGCCGGCGAGGCGAAAAAATTAAACTTGTCGGCGATAGAACTTACCGTCAGCCGCGAAAATAAGCAGTCTATTGAAGCGTATAAAAAAATGAATTTTGAGACGGACGGGGAAATAAACCTAGACATCGGCGGCGGATTTTTTATGAACGATTACAAAATGTCTTTAAAAGTAAAATAATTTTACGGAGAAACCGAGTATGTGGGCTATTTTTTGGGTCGTAGTAATTGCCGCGCTGTTTATTGATTTAGTGATTTTGCACAAATATCAGGGCGATATAAGCGTCAAAAAAGCTATAGCTATGGTTTGCGTTTGGGCTGGGCTTGCTTTGTCTTTCGGCGGGCTTATTTATTTTGTCTATGGAAGCCCGAAAGCGCTGGAATACGTTACGGCTTATATCGTTGAGTATTCTCTTTCAGTAGACAATATGTTTGTGTTTTTGATGATTTTTTCTTATTTTGCCATACCTAAAAAAAACCAGCCTAAAGTTTTAATTTACGGAATTATAGGAGCTGTGCTTTTAAGATTTCTGTTTGTTTTTATAGGCGTGCGTCTTATAAATTCTTTTTCGTGGATAATTTACGTTTTCGGCGCGGTTTTAATTTATACCGCAGTCAAAATGCTTGCAAAACAAGACGCCGAAATAAATCCCGAAAAAAACGTCGCCTATAAAATATTAAAAAAGGTTTTTCCTTTTAAAACAGATTCAAATATCGGCAATTTTTTTATAAAAGAATCGCATACTCTCTACGCCACGCCTATGCTTGCCGCCGTAGCCGTAGTGGAGGTGAGCGACATAATTTTTGCGGTGGATTCAATTCCTGCGGTTCTTTCAATATCGCAAGACGCTTTTATAGTTTATACTTCAAATATTTTTGCGATAATAGGCTTGCGCTCTTTGTATTTTCTGCTTTCAAATTTGGCTGAGAAATTCAAATATTTAAAATACGGCGTGGCTGTAATTTTATTTTTCGTAGGGCTAAAAATGATAGCGTCGCATTACGTTCCTATTCCCGTAGTTTTGTCTTTGGGCGTAATCATTTTGATACTTGCCGTTTCAATCGCCGTTTCGCTTGTAAAAAATAAAAGCGCGGGAATAAAATAATGCCTGCAAAAACTTTGGCGTCTAACAGAAAAGCCTTTCACGACTATGAAATCCTTGATAAAATAGAAGCGGGGATAGAACTGAAAGGCTATGAAGTAAAATCCGCAAGACATTCAAACATAAGCCTTGCGGATAGTTTTGTGCGCTTTAACGGCGCGCAGGCTTTTGCGGACAATATCTATATTGCGCCTTACGAGCAAATGTCTTTGCATGTTCAAGATTACGACGCAAAAAGAAAAAGGAAACTTCTTCTTCACAAACAAGAGATTTTAAAACTCCGCGCAAAAGTTAAAGAAAAAGGTCTATCCGTAATTCCTCTTGAAGTTTATATTTCCCCTAAAGGCAAAATAAAAATTCTCATCGGTCTTGGCAAAGGCAAAAAATCTTACGATAAAAAAGAAACCCTCAAAAGAAAAGACATAAAACGCGAAACCGCAAGAGAGCTTGCAGGAAAATAAAACAAAAAACCCGCCGCGACGTTTTTTATTACTCGTCAAACGCCTAAAAACTCATTGCTTTTTATTTGTATTTGCGCAAAAATATGGTTAAGGCGTTTAAATTAAATAAATTATTTAGAGAGGATGAAAAATGAAAAAGGTAATTTTTTCATTATTATTTATTTTGCCTGCGTTTATTATTTTGCCTAATGCTCAGGCAATAAATGTCTCAAGCGCGTCTTATTTTGAGGGATTATACAAAGAGGGAGGTCTGCGCGATATTTCACTAGTTAATGATATTTTATTTGACAGCGCCCCTTTAGGTTATGCAGGAGACGGTTTAGCTATGACTGTAGATTTAAACGATTTGACGCTGTCATTTTTAAATAATACTTTCGGGAAGATGATTTTAGAAAATAATCAAAAAATAGCTTTTGATAATGGGACAATAATATTTGCAAGCAATACGGTAAGCGGCGACGGCGGGGCGGTTATCAACAACTCGTCGGTAATAAATTTTGCAAACAGCCGAGTAAATTTCACAAGCAACAGCGCAAGCGGCAACGGCGGGGCAATTTATGATACAAGAGCGGAAGTAAATTTTACAAGCGCGAGCGTCCATTTCACAAGCAACAGCGCAAAGACCGGCGGCGCAATTGCCAATTATAGCAATTCAAGTATGAGTTTTACGGACAGCGTGATAAATTTCACAGGCAACATTGCCATGACAACTGTTATAAGCGTTTTCTCAGCGCCAAATTTTACAAACGGGAGCGTGAAGGTCTCATTTGAAGGCGCAAGCAATGTTGGCGGCGCGATATATAATGATTCCAATTCAACAATAAATTTTATAGACAGCAAAGTAAATTTTACGGCTAACATTGCAGTAAGTTCGGGCGGAGCTATTTTCAATTATACAGGGGCAAAAGTAAATTTTACAAGCGCAAGCGCAAATTTCGCAGGAAACAGCGCGCATTCCGGCGGCGCAATTGCCAACTATGACAGTTCAAATATGAATTTTACGGGCAGCGCGATAAATTTCACAGGCAACAGCGCAAATAATTTAGGCGGAGCTATTATCAATAATATAGAGGCGGAAGTAAATTTTACAAGCGTAAGTGTGAATTTCACAGGCAACAGCGCAGATATTGGCGGCGCAATTGCCAATTGTAGCGGTTCAGCTACAATAGCTTCAACTACAACGTTTGTAGACAGCCAAGTAAATTTCACAAGCAACAGCGCAATCGACAGAGGCGGAGGAATTTTCAACAGCTGGTCGGTAATAAATTTCGCAAACAGCCAAGTAAATTTCACAGGCAACAGCGCAATCGACAGCGGCGGGGCGATTATCAATGATGTAAGGGCGGAAGTAAATTTTACAAGCGTAAGCGTGAATTTCATAGGCAACAGCGCAAGCGTCAGCGGCGCAATTGCCAACTATGACAGTTCAAATATGAGTTTTACCGACAGCGCGATAAATTTCACAGGCAACAGCGCAACTTTGCGCGGAGGGGCGATTTCAGGCGATCGCTCAACGGCAAATTTTACAAACGGGAGCGTGAATTTCACAGGCAACAACGCAGGCAATGTCGGCGGCGCAATATATAATGGTTTCAATTCAACAATAAATTTTATAGACAGCGAAGTAAATTTTACGGGCAACATTGCAGTAAGTTCGGGCGGGGCTATATACGCTTCAAGCAGCAGCGCTATAACGTTTAAAGCGTCAAGCAAAGATATTACGCTGACGTTTAAAGACAATATGGCGGGCGCAATATCAAACGATATTTATGCAGAAAGCGGCAGCTCTATAAATTTTGATGCGAAACGCAATATAATATTTGATAACGGAATAAAGATAGCCGGCGCGGGCAAAATAAACAAAATTGGCAATGGCAAATTAATATTTGGAAAAGACAGCGAAGTATTTAGCGAGCTTTTTATAATAGACGAAGGCGCATTGGTATTATCTGACGGAGTAAATCTGAGAGCGAAAGATATAAGGGGAATCGGCGCGATTGACATGCAAAACGAAAGCGCAAACATAGTGGAAACGGACAGATATGAAATCCTAAATTTAAAGATAGACATATTTAAAGACGGCAGAAACGACAAGGTAATAGCGGATGAAGCGATACTTGGCGGAAACTTAGACATAAAAGCGAGACTAGGCAAATACGACAATAGGGAATACGATGTAGTAATAGGAGGGACAAAAAAGATATTTGGGATATTTTCAAGCACAAGCAGCAATAACAGCGGGCTGACATACACGCTAATTAAAGATACTGAAAACAACATAGTAAAACTGATAGTGAACGGAATATATTCCAGCGACTTTTGGAAGTTAGACGGGTTGACGTATAATCAAAGCGAAACTGCAAGAACGTTTTACTCTTTGCCATTAGACGATAACATAAGCGACGAACTCAATGAGTTTATAATGCAATATTCGGACAAAAATATAAAAACAGTGGAAGAGCAAAGAGAGATGTTAAGGAAAACGTCGGGATATTTCTTATCAAACGTAATAAGGAACGCTGCGGCTGACAGTCCAAACAATGAGATATACGATAAAATAAGAAATCACGATGAAGAAGAATACGTAAACAGCGGAATATGGGCGCAGGTAAAAAGCGGACGGGAAACATTTAAAGGGGACGAGAATTCAATAGGCGATTACAAAGACGTTTCGCTGGGAGCTATGTTTGGTTTTGACAAATATGTTGAAGAGAAATCTTTGATGTGGGGCGTATACGGGCGATTTAGCGGGGAAAACATAGAACAGGAAGAAAATAAAGCAAGCGGACAGAAAAACGGGATAGGGGTATACGGCGGATACTTAAAAGAAAAATATGAAATAAAAGCGATGCTTTTAGGGAGTTATGACATATTTAACACGGAAAGATACGTATTAGGAAAAACGGCGAAAGCAGATATTAGCGCAATTACGGTAAGCGCAGACATAGAAGGAGCGTTAAAGTATAAAATAAACGATGAAATTAAATTCAGACCATATACGGCAATAGAGGCAGAAAACACTAGTTATGGCGGGTTTAAAGAAAGCGGAGCGGGGATATTAGATTTAGAAGTAAGCGGCGGGAATTATTTGAGGAGCGCGGCAAGGCTTGGAGCTGGGATAGAATATGAAAAGGAAAGTTTTATCGTATATGCAAAAGCGGAAGGAAAGTATTTATTTAGCGGAACAGCGCCCGAGATAGAGAGCGTATTTAAGGATACGAAAAAAAAGTTTAATAACAGGGGAGCAAAAGAAGGAGCGCTAGAGATAGGAATAGGAGCGGGTATAGAAGTGAAGATAACGGAAAATTGGAAAGGTTATGCAAACGCCAACTATTATGGAGCTGACAGATATGAAAACATATACGGAAATATTGGGGCAAGATATATCTTTGGCAAAAAAATAAAAAGCTCGGAAGACGATGAAGATATAATAGTAAAAGCATTAGGAGAAAAAGATATACTAGAAGTATGGGAAACGCAAGGAGACAGCGATGGGACAGTAGAGGTAAGAAAAGAGATAATGGAAAGTTTATCGTTTAATGAATCGGATAAAATATATAAAGTGTGTTATGAGGGCAGAGTATTTGCGTTTAACGATGAAATAAATATGAAAAGGTTTGCAAATGAGTTGAGGAAGAACGGAGCAAAAAAGAAAGAAATACGTATTTCTGAAACAAAAATTATAGACGAAAAAATAAATTGCTCAGACTATTTAAAAGAGCTTGGAGATATGTCTGAGGGTATGATGATAGTAAAATACGCAAGAGGGATAACGGAAATAAAAGAAATACCCGAAGAGGCAAAAAAAGTAAAGAGAGAATCTATACTAATGAAAATATTAGAAGAAAGCGAAGCGAGCATAATCATAGAAACTAGGGAAAACCGCAATACCATAGTGATGAGAAAAGAAGCGGGAACAAGGTTAGGGCTTAAAGAAGGCGGGAAAGTATGTTTAGTTAATTACGGGAATAGGATATTTGTATTTAAAGACGAGGAAGGAGCGGAAAGCTTTATAGAGAAGTTAAATAAAGCGGGAGCAAAAGTTGGAAAAGAAAATATAAGAGAGCTGGAAGGCGTATATGTAAACGACGGCGAAGTAGAGATAAATAAAGAAGATATAAGGGAGTTAAAAGATTTAAGCAAAGGAATAATAATAACGGAATATAAAAACGACATAAAAGAGATAAAGTCTGCGGCAGAAGAAGAAAATAGGAAACAAGGCGAAAAAATAACCGAGAAAAAGCTGGAACAGGCGCAAGAAAGAAGGGAAAAACCTATTATAAAATCGTATAGATTAAACATAGCAAATTTTAGAACAAACGAATATGACCTTACGAAAGAAGCGCAAGAAACAATAAAAAGTCAGGCAAAAGAAATAAGGGAATACGATTATAAAAAGATAACGATAGAAGGGCATACCGATTCAACTGGGACGGACGAAATAAATATAAAGCTCTCTCGCAATAGAGCCGAAGTAGTGTATAAAGAATTTTTGTTAAACGGGATACCCGTTGAAAAGATAGGTTTTATAGGATTTGCCGCAACTATACCGATAGATACAAACAAAACGAAAGAAGGGCGCGCGGCAAACAGAAGAACGGAAATATTTGTAGAATGACCTAGCGGTTTTTTAAAGACGCCGATTATCCGCAGAAGCAAAAAAATCCCCGATACCATAAATATCGGGGATTTTTTATTTATACTTACGCGTCAATTAAAAATTGTCCGCTAACTCTTCCATATACGCCTTAGAGTGCAGACAGGCAGGATATATTGGGTGTCTTGCAAACCTATAATGTTCGTAATTGCCTCAAATTTTACGGCAGTTCAAAGAAGAAAATGAAGGGCGTCCTAAGAGCAAGGACGGACAAATTTTCTGATGCCCAAATGCCGCAGAGACAATGTCTCAAGGCGCAAGGCAAAGACGGGCATTAGGGTTTTTAGAGACCCCCATTGGCAATGTATGTTGGACTTTGCGGCAATTTTAAGGTAAAATAGCGGCAATATAGCGGCAAATTAGCGGCAACGTTGCGGAGGGCAAATGTCATATAAACCCACTTTTATCATAACGCCTAAGATAATAAACGCTCTTATGAAGATAGAGTCGCTTAAGGAAAGCATAAAGAACTTACCTATCACTCCCGGCGTTATGAAAACGCTTCGAGAAACTGCCCGCCTGCAATCAACGCATTATTCTACGAAAATTGAAGGCAACAGACTTACGCAAAAAGAGGTGGAGCAGGTCATCAAAAATAAAGAAAGTTTCGCAGGCAGGAAACGCGATGAGCTTGAAATAAAGGGTTATTTCCTTGCTTTAGAATGGTTGGAAAACAACATCGCAGAACCTTTAACTGAAACTACAATCAAAACAATTCATGCTTTTGTTGATGGCGGCGG
>JAISLV010000019.1 GCA_031277075.1 Endomicrobium sp.
ATTATGAAACCGATTTTAAAGACAGAGCTTACAAAATATCTTCCGCGCTGGTTTTAGCGTTATTTTTTGTAATTTCTTTTTCAATTTTTACCGCTATAAACTCAAGACCCGCATGGCTAAATCAAAAAACTTCATATCCTTTCAACCCTCAAGACAAGATAGAAGACCCGTATCTTTTAGTGTTTGACGCGTTTAAAAAGGGACAAACTCATCTTGACATTAAGCCCGACGAAAAACTTTTAAATTTAAAAAATCCGTATAACCCAGACGACAGAATCGGCGCCGCTTATTACTTAGATTACGTTTTATACAAAAGCAAGTATTACTCGTATTACGGCATAGCTCCGCTTTTTATTGCGTATTATCCTTCGTATTATTTGTCGGGGAATTTGCCGTCTATGAACTTTGCAGGTTTTATTTTAGGCGCGCTTGCCGTTTTAGCGTTGTTTTTCGCTTATAAATCTTTTGTCAAAACATTTTTAAAACGAACAAACTTAGTATTGTTTATCCTTAGTTTTCAAGCTCTGGTTTGCGGCTCTTTATTATTTGTTTTGCAAGCGGACTCTTACAGATACGAATTTCCTATATTGTCTATGTATATCTTTTTTGCGCTGTTTATTGCTTTTTCTTTTGCGGCAGACGGCAATATAAACAACAAAAAATTTTTTATTTATCTTGCGCTCGCGGGTTTTTCTTTTGCAAGCATTCTTGCTACGCGCCCTCATTGCATAATATTAGCTTTTGCCTTTATAATCCCTCTATATTTGCAAAATATGTTTGACAAAAATATAAGCGCAAACGTCAAAATTAAAGGGGCTGTTTCGTTTTTTGTTCCATTTTTAATTATTTGCTCGCTTGTGATGCTGCATAATTACGCTAGGTTTGACTCTCCCTTTTCATTTGGGCAAAACTATAATTTAACGGGAACAAACGCCGCCGTCTCCACATCTCAAAAACTGTCGTTAAGCAATTTTTCTGCGGGGATTTTTCAGTATTTTTTAGACGTCCCAGAATTCCTCGCTCACTTTCCCTTTATAGACCCTTTAAAACATTCTTATAATTTAACAGGCTCGGTGTTTGCCGTAGGAGCAAACTCGCGGAATATGGGGATTTTAGCGTTTCCTCTTTTTTGGACTCTTTTTATAGGCTTTAAAAACTTTAAAACGCAAAAGCAAAACAAACTGTTTAAATCAATTTTAATTTCAACTATATGCGCCAGCATTTTTATCGCTTTTATAGGCTTTGTTTGCGGATACCCGGGTTTTAGATACACTTGCGACATAAGACCCGCTTTAGCCGTATTGTCGGCTTTTATTATGCTTGCTTGCGCCGCAGATTTTACGCAAGATTCAAGCTCAAAAATATTGTATAGATTTTTTGCATTATCCTGCATTGCAACCATAATTTTCGGATTTTTTATGATATTTAACGGCGAAATGCAGTGGATTTACAAAATAAACCCTGAAATTTATGCAAAGTGGTTCAACTTGTTTTCCTTTTAAAGCTAATTTATATAACTCTTTTTAAATTCAAGCTCGCGCGCGTCTTTGCGTTTAGAAACGTCTACTTTAATTTTATCGCCTTCTTTAAACTCGCCGCTTATAAGTTTTAACGACAAAGGATTTAGCAGATGCGTTTGTATCGCTCTTTTTAAGGGTCTTGCGCCAAAGGCGGGGTTATATCCTTTTTCGCTGATAAAATCTTTGGCTTTGTCGGTAAGTTCCACATATATATTTTTTGCCGCAAGCCGCCCTTCAAAAGATTTCAGCTGTATGTCTATAATTTTATTGAGCTCTTTTTCGCCGAGTTTAGCAAATATCACCGTCTCGTCTATCCTGTTTAAAAATTCAGGTCTAAAACTTCTATGAAGCTCTCCTAAAACTTTTTCTTCTATTTCTTTCTCGTCTTTATCTTCAAGCATATATTGAAAGCCTATATTTGAAGTCATAATGATAACGGTATTTTTAAAGTCTACGGTTCTTCCCTGCCCGTCGGTAAGCCTGCAGTCGTCAAAAATCTGAAGCATTATTTTAAATACTTCAGGGTTTGCTTTTTCTATTTCGTCAAACAAAATTACGCTGTAAGGACGCCTGCGCACAGCCTCTGTAAGCTGTCCTCCGTCTTCAAAACCCACATAGCCCGGAGGAGCTCCGATTAAACGCGACACGCTGTGTTTTTCCATATATTCGCTCATATCTATTCTGACTATATTTTTCTCGTCGTCAAACAAAATTTGCGCAAGAGCTTTGGCAAGTTCGGTTTTACCTACGCCCGTAGGACCTAAAAACAAAAACGAGCCTAGCGGTTTATTGGGTTCTGAAATACCGGAACGCGCCCGCCTTACCGCATTTGAAACGGCGCAGACGGCTTCGTCTTGCCCGACGACGCGCGCGCGGAGTTTTTCTTCAAGTTTCAAAAGTTTTTGCATTTCTCCTTCGGTCATACTGCTTACGGGAACGCCCGTCCACTTGCTTACAACTTCCGCAATGTCTTCTTCGTCCACTTCTTCTTTAAGGAATTTTGTCCCCTCTTGCAGTTTTGCAAGAATTTTGTTTTCTTCGTCAAGATTCTTTTGCGCCTGCGGGATTTTTCCGTAGCGGATTTCGGCGACTGCGTTTAAATCGCCGTTTCTTTCGCGGCGTTTCTCTTCAATTTTCATATCTTCAATAGAGGCTTTTAAAGCCCTTATTTTTGAAATAGCTTCTTTCTCTTTTTCCCACTGAACTTTCATAATCGCGCTTTCATTTTTTAATTTCGCTATTTCTTCTTCTATGCGCGCAAGTTTTTCTTTTGACGCCGCGTCGTTTTCTTTTTTAACGGCTTGCCGTTCAATTTCAAGACGCCGCAAATTTCTTTCAACGGCGTCAAGCTCAGACGGCATTGAGTCTATTTCTATTCTCAGCCTGCTTGCCGACTCGTCTACTAAATCTATAGCTTTATCGGGCAAAAATCTGTCCGTAATATATCTTGCCGAAAGCGACGCCGCGGCTGTTAAAGCCGCGTCTTTTATTTTTACGCCGTGATGAACTTCGTATTTTTCTTTTATTCCGCGAAGTATGGCTATAGTGTCTTCTACAGACGGCTCGCCTGCGTAGACAGGCTGAAAACGGCGTTCTAAAGCCGCGTCTTTTTCAATATGTTTTCTGTATTCGTCAAGCGTAGTGGCTCCGACAAGTTTCAGCTCGCCTCTTGCAAGCATAGGCTTTAACATATTTGCCGCGTCGACTGCGCCTTCGGAAGCTCCCGCTCCGACTATAGTGTGAAGCTCGTCTATAAAAAGAATAATGCGCCCGTCTGCCGATTGAATTTCTTTTAACACGGCTTTTAGCCGCTCTTCAAATTCGCCCCTGTATTTTGCGCCCGCTATCAAAGCGCCCATATCTAAAGCGATAACTTTTTTATCTTTCAAACTTTCAGGAACGTCGCCTGAAATTATGCGTTGAGCAAGCCCTTCTACAATTGCGGTTTTACCTACGCCCGGCTCGCCTATAATTACGGGGTTATTTTTTGTTCTGCGCGATAAAACCTGCACGCAGCGGCGTATTTCTTCGTCGCGTCCGATAACAGGGTCTAGCTTGCCGCGCTTTGCAAGCTCGGTTAAATCGCGACCGTATTTTTCTAAAGCCTGATATTTATCTTCAGGGGTTTGGTCGCTTACTTTTTGCCCTCCGCGAATTTCTACAAGCGTCTTTAAAATACTGTCTTTTGTAAATCCGTATTTTTTCAGCGTATTTGACGCCTCTTTAGAAGAATCTTCGGCTATTGCAATTAAAATATGTTCGGTTGAAACGTAGTCGTCTTTTAAATCTTTGGCTATTTTTTCCGAACTGTTTAAAACTTTCGTCAAACTTTGCGAAAGATAAGCGTTTCCGCCAGAAACTTTTGGTCTTTTTTCTATTTCATTTTCCAAATCTTTTATTATATTTGAAAGGACTAAATCTTCTTGCCCTGCGGCAGACGCCTTTTTTATTATTGCAGGAACTATCCCGCCTTCCTGTTTAAATAAAGCAAGCAATAAATGCGCGCAGCTTATTTCAATATTAGAGTTTTCTGAAGCTATATTTTGCGCGTCGGCAAGAGCTTCCTGCGATTTAATAGTATATTTAGATAAATTCATATTTTCCCCCTATAAAACAATAATTAGCGCTCTCTTGTGTCAAGCGCTATTTTAATATTAAAAAATTTTTTTGTCAATGGAAAAATTGAAATGCCCGTTGGTATAGCCGTCCAAGGCTTTTGCGCGTCTACCCATATTGGAAAACAGCTGAAGCAAAAATAGGCAGGCTTACTGATTTGTGATTGCGGTCATTTCTCTATCATATTTTCCAGTATGACAATGAAAGATATTTTGGAACTTTTACCGCGATTGTCTGCTTGCGCTACGTGAATTTTTTTAGCAGAAACTGATTTTCTATATCTATAATGAAAGATATTTTGGAACTTTTACCGCGATTGTCTGCTTGCGCTGCGTGAATTTTTTTAGCAGAAACTGATTTTCTATATCTATTAAGAACATTCGGCGCAATATTTATAAATCCGCCCGTTTTTTCAGAGTTTATCGCAAAAAATATAAAAATTGCTTTACGCTCCAAAAGAACCGCGCAAGAAAAAGCGGCAGCAGAAAGAAAAAGATTGGATATGCGTTCTGAATTGCTTCGTCAATTTTTGCGTATTTTTCCCATATTTTCACGCGGGCGTCAGCGTCCGCGCCGTCCCATGGTTTTTTTGTTCCGTTAAAATGAATAATTTTGGCTTCAAGCAACAAGCTGCGGTCAGCATTATAATCGCTTGTAGTTAGATTATATTTTCCGTCCAGCCGCCAAACATTTGAGCGAAACGCGATGTTCAATCCGTCTTGGTCTTGAAACTTTATTTCATTATTTTTCACCGCGTCAAACAATTTTTGCGTCATTTTATCCTTGCGGATTTTTTCCAAATTAAACAGCAACACGCCCGCATTCACATACAGTTCATCGCGTTCAAACCCGATTTTCGGCTTATAATCTATATGGTCAATGTAAAGGTCAGACACGCCAGCCGCATAAAAACCGTCAATATTGACCGCAAAAAGTTCGGTCATATCGCCATTGCAAACTAAGTCGGCGTCAAGGTAAAGCCCTACTTTAATTTCAGGAAACATATCAGCAATAGCAAAGCGAAAATACGTATCCATACTGATATAATTTATATTCAATTTCAGACCGTCAAACAATTTTTCATCCGGCAACGCGTAATCAACAGAAAAATTTTTATAGCAAATTTTCAGTTTGGAAATTTTCTTCTTTGCCGCATCCGACAAATCGCGCGATAAAACATGAAAAGCAAAGTCCGCGCCGCGATTGTTTTCTAATACCGACGCCATGCAGACGCGAAGCTGTCTTGCGTATAATTCATTCACACAGAAAAATATATGAAACATTTTTAGTTCAATGCGTTAGGGCGTCTCTAAAAACCATAATGCCAGTCCAAGCCTGCGCCTTGAGATATTGTCTCTGCGGCATTTGGACATCAGAAAATTTGTCCGTCCTTGCTCTTAGGACGCGGCTTGCATTTTCTTCTTTGACCTGCCGCAAAATTTACGGCAATTACGAACATTCTAGGTTTTTGCAAGACGCCGTATAAGAGTTTTTTTATTTTTCAGATTTTTCTTCAAGCTGTTTTTGGAAGTCGGCGATGATTTGTTTGAGTTTCTTTTCGGATTTGATTTGTTCTTCTAAAACAAAACGCATTACGTCTGTTATAGGGTCTGGCAGTCTTGCGTGTTCAAGTTTTTCTATTTCTTTTTCCGAATATCCCATACTTATTCTTGCAGGCACTCCTACGGCTGTGGCGTTTGCAGGAACGTCGTGCGTTACTACCGAAGCCGCGCCTATGCGGGCATTGTCGCCTACTATAAGCGCTCCTAAAATTATGGCGTTAGAGCCTATCACCACATTGTCTCCTATGGTGGGATGTCTTTTTTCTTTTTTAAGCGAAGTTCCGCCAAGCAGCACGCCTTTATAAATTAAAACATCATCGCCGATTTCAGCCGTCTCGCCTATAACTACGCCCATTCCGTGATCTATAAAAAGCCGTCTGCCTATTTTTGCGCCGGGATGTATTTCTATACCCGTAAAAAATCTTCCAATATGGGAAATAAATCTTGCGATAAAATAAAATTTATGCAGCCATAATTTATGCGCAAATCTGTGGATTATCACAGCGTGAAGACCGGGATAACAAAACAAAATTTCCAACCACGAACGCGCGGCTGGATCTTCGTGAAAAATATTCTTTACATCTTCTTTTAATAATTTAAACATAGCAAAGATTATACCAAAAACTATACAAATAAAAAAGCCTCCGTCTCTTTATGGGAGCGGAGGCTTTTTTATATAAAGAAAGAAAATCTATTTCTTGCCTTTCTTTGCGGCTTTTTTCACGGCTTTTTTCACAACTTTTTTCACAACTTTTTTTACGGCTTTCTTTACAACTTTTTTCACGGCTTTCTTTGCGGTTTTTTTCTTTTTTGTGCCGCCTCTGCTCATTGCAGAACGGGATATGTCGCCGGCTTTATCTAGAAAATAAAGATAGCCGCTTTCTTTTTTAAGACCAATTTTTGCGACTTTTGTCGGCTTTCCGCCTTTTTTGCCGCCTCTTGCCATCACAGCTTTTGATACGTCGCCCTGCTTGTCAATGAAATAAAGGTATCCGTTTTCTCTCTTTACTCCGACTTTCTGAACTTTTTCCGCCATTTTGTACCTCCTGTGTTTTTTGCCGCTAGTTTATTTATCGTTTTCGGCGTCCGCCGAAAATGCTTTCATTTCAAGTTGTTTATCGTCTCTTTTTGTAACTATTTTTTCTTTAAGCCAATTGTCCACAATGTCTTTTGAAAACCTATACTGCCTGCCGATTTTTGAAGCCGGAATTTTCTTTTGTTTAATAAGACTATAAATTTTAGACTTTCCGATACCTAAATATTCGGAAAGCTCTTTTATGTCCATTATCTGTTTGCTTGTGTTTTTATTTTCCATATTTTAGTTTTCTTTATCATTAGTTTTTATCTACAGTTAAAATATTATAACTATTATCACTTTTTGTCAAGTATTATTTTTTATTATTAAACATTCCTTTATTTTCACAGATTTTATGTTTTACTGTTATTTATTGCATTTTAGAACGTTTTGCTTGTGATAAATATCATCTATTATTGTTTATTGCCAAATGGGTGTCTCTAAAAACCCTAATGCCCGTCCTTGCTCTTAGGACGCGGCTTGCATTTTCTTCTTTGAACTGTCGCAAAATTTGCGGCAATTACGAACATTATAGGTTTTTAGAGACATCCAAATAAAAAAACCGCTTTTCAAAAAGCGGTTGCATATTTGCGTTTAATATTATGATTTATATTATTTATATGTTTTAAGTTTTATCTCATCTATTCCCTTTCTATACATATTTGAAAACAAATACTTTGAAACTGAAAACATAGTTAAAACGTCAGCCATAGCGCGATGAGCCGTTTCAATTTCTAATCCTATAGCCTTTGCTATCGCTCCGAGAGCGTTTGAATCAAAAGAAAAATATTTTCTTGCAAGCTCAAGAGTGTCTATATATTGAAATGTTTTTGAATTTATCCCGCTTTCTTTTAATTCTTTGCTTACGAAAGACAAATCAAATTTTGCATTATGACATACAATTGTCGCATCGGACATAAACTCCGCTACATCTTTTGCAATTTCTGAAAACGCAGGAAAATCCTTTACCATATAGTCGTATATAAAATGAACGCGGGAACATTCTAAAGGTATCGGGCATTTCGGATTTACAAGCGTTTCATAGCTTTTGGTTTTGCCGTTTTTAACTTTCAGCATTGCGATTTCAACGATTTTTGCGCCGTTTGCAGGACTTAAACCTGTAGTTTCTATATCAAGGAAGATAAGATTGTCGGGATTGCTTGTAAACATAAAACTCCGAAAAATAAACTGCTTTAATATTGCGTAGTCTTAAAAAACGCTACGGCTGCCATTACGTAACAAAAAGCGCTAAAAACCGCCCAAAAAATTTTAAAAGATATTGCGCGCTGCTTCATTTTAAACATTTTAGAAAGCAAAGCGTATAAATATTTATAGAACAAATAAATTAAAAGAGCCGCCAAGAAACTCGTCAAAGTTATCGCCGCAAAAATTATAAGAGGATATATAAAAATCATCGCGGGATTTTCCGAGATAAGCAGTATTTGTTTGTTTATAAAATAATACAGAGCAAAACTGAAAACGTATAAAATTATAAAGAAAACGTATTTTTTATTATAAAACATTTTTACCTCAAATCTATGCCCATATTTCTCAATTCATACACGGCGTCGTCGTTTCCGCAATAGGCGGCTTTTTTAAAATATTCAGCGGCGTCGTTTTGTCTTCCGACCTCTTTATAAGACAATCCTAAAAGATAGTTAGCTTTATCGCTGTCGGGATTGACATGCAGAGCTTTCAAATACCATTCTATAGCTTTGTCATAGTTTTTCTGTTCTGAATAAATACCGCCTATTTTAATGTAGGAAATTATAAAATCAGAATTTATTTCAATAGCTTTATTATAGTAGCGCAAAGCGTTTTCTATCTCGTTCATTTTAACGAGCATATCGCCCATATTGCAATAAGCGGCTACAAAAGAATAATCGGCGTCTATGGCTCTTTTATAATACGACGCGGCTTCTTTATATCTCTCTTCTTCTCTAAAAGTATGCCCTATAAGATTGTAAAAACCAGCTTGGCTGAAATTGCCCGAAAGCAAGGCTCTTCTATACCAAGCTCTTGCTGTTTCCTGCATGCCGCAGGCGCGATAACTTAATCCCGTAAGCAGATAATATTTTTCAACGTCGGGCGAAATCGCCGCGGCTTTTTCAAGGTATTGCGCCGCCTGTAAAAAATCGCCTTTATTGTTTGTCTCAGACGCTTTAAGATAATAAGCGTTTCCTATACAATAATAAGTTTCAGGGTTATTGTCGTCGCTTTCAATAGAATATTTTAAATATTT